>NZ_JAPFGW010000022.1:0-37449 GCF_059803595.1 Blastomonas sp. 34TW | reverse complement strand
GGGGCGGATCGTCGCGATCATGCCGGACTGGTTCACGACCAGCGCAAAGCTGGCGAAAATCTACGAAGACACCTTTGCCTCTTGCACGGTCCGCACATCCATCCGCCTTGATAAATGCTATCACAAGCAGGGCACCAGCGTGGCCGTGCGCTTGTACGTGATCGACAAGATCCCGGGGCAGATCAGACCAGCAGTTTTGGCGCGGCAGACAGTTGCAGACGTCGCGTCTGCGGTTCCAATCATCAAACGCGTGACAGTCCAGCCCGACTGCGAACCGCGCGCGGTGCCGCCGACAGCAAAGCCGGGTGCGCTCTTCAAAGCCATGCGGGCAACGCCCATCACAAAGCCCGTCAGGGCGAGGGCAGCCCAAGCCCCCAAGATCGAAGCACTGGCGTTCAGTACCCTGGACAAGCCGCGCGTGCTCGGTGAGCAAAGCGGGGTCTACATCCCGTACCGGCCAAGCCGGGTCGACATTGTTGGCGCACGCGAGCATCCGACGCCGCTCGTCGAAAGCGTGGCCATGGGCTCGATCCCGGCACCTATCCCGGATTATGTCCCGGCGCTGCAGGACCGGGTCCTTCAGGAAAGCCTGCTCTCCGAGGCCCAGATCGAAACTGTCATCTATGCCGGGAACGCTTGGCAGCAGTATCTGCCGGGCCTGTTCGTTCCGGCTGAGGAAGGCGTTGGCCTGCAACTCGACGAGCAAGGGCGTGCCTACCGCAAAGGCTATTTCCTCGGCGATGGCACGGGGGCAGGGAAGGGCAGACAGATCGCCGCTTGCATCCTTGATGGCTGGCTTGCTGGACGCCGCAAGGCCATCTGGGTCTCGAAGAACGAGAGCTTGCTTGAGGATGCGCGCCGCGACTGGAGCGCCATCGGCGGCCTTGCTGCCGACATTCAGCCGCTTTCGAACTGGAAGATCGATCAGGCGGTTCCGTTTCGCGAAGGGATCCTGTTCGTCACTTACCCGACCCTTCGCAGCCAGCGCCAGGACGCCACCCGCCTGAAGCAGCTGCTCGATTGGGCGGGCGAGGATTTCGACGGTGTCATCGCCTTCGATGAGAGCCACGAGATGGGCGGGGTAGCAGGAGGCGAGGGCGCCCGCGGCACGAAAAGCGGATCGCTGCAGGGCATCGCCGGCGTGCTGCTGCAAAACAATCTGCCCGATGCCCGGGTTCTCTACGCCTCTGCGACTGGGGCCTCGGAAGTCAACAACCTTGCCTATGCCGTACGCCTCGGTCTGTGGGGGCCCGGCACTGCGTTTGCCAACAGGGAAGATTTCATCAGCCAGATCAGGGCAGGGGGCATCGCTGCGATGGAACTCGTGTCGCGAGACCTCAAGGCACTGGGCCTCTATCAGGCGCGCGCGCTTAGCTTTGCAGGCGTCGAATACGAGATCCTGAAACATGATCTGACCGCCGAACAGATCGCCGTCTACGACACTTATGCCGACGCCTGGGCGATCATTCATCAGAACCTTGAGGAGGCGCTGGAGCTGACCGGCGTGGTTGATGAAATCGACGGCACAACGCTCAACAGCGGTGCGAAAGCCGCAGCGCGAAGCCGGTTTGAAAGCACCAAGCAGCGGTTCTTCAACCAGCTGCTCCTGTCGATGAAGCTGCCAACGCTGATTGCGGCCATCAACCTCCATCTGGACCGCGATGAGGTGGTTGTCGTCCAACTGGTTTCGACCGCCGAAAGCATCCTCGATCGCCGTCTCGACAGCCTCTCGCCAGAAGAGCGCGCGGAGCTTGACCTCGACCTCAGCCCGCTCGACGCCGTGATCGAGTACCTTGAGCGCGCCTTCCCCACGCAACAGATGCAAGTATTCGTCGATGATACCGGCACCCAGCGCTCTGCACCGATGTTTGACGAGGAAGGCCGTCCAGTCCACAATCAGACTGCGATCGCCCGCCGCAGCGAGATGATCGAGCATCTGTGCGCCATGCCGCCAATCAAGCCAGCGCTGGACGGGATCATCGAGCACTATGGACCGGAGAAGGTCGCCGAGGTGACCGGGCGCAGCAAGCGGCTCATAGTCCAGAGCGACGGCCAGCAGAGGCTCGAGACCCGCTCGCCGCGGACAAACCAGTCCGAGACCGACCAGTTCATGGATGGCAGGAAGCCGATCCTTGTCTTCAGCGACGCGGGCGGCACAGGGCGGTCCTATCACGCCAGCCTTGACGCAGCTTGCCAGAAGCGGCGCATCCATTTCCTGCTTGAGCCGGGGTGGCGAGCCGACCGCGCCATCCAGGGGCTGGGCCGAACGCACCGGACCCATCAGGCCAACACACCGCTGTTCCGGCCTGTGACCACCAACTGCAAAGGGGAACTGCGGTTCACCAGCACCATTGCGCGCAGGCTCGACAGCCTGGGGGCGCTGACCCGGGGCCAACGCCAGACGGGCGGCCAGAACCTCTTTGACCCTGCCGACAATCTCGAAAGCGAATATGCCAAGGCGGCTCTCTCGACCTGGTTTGCCTTGCTGGCGGACGGCAAGCTCAAGAGCGCAACGCTGATCGATTTCCAGCGCCGTAGCGGGCTGAAGATTGTCTCCGAAGACGGCATTCTCGAAGAGGACCTTCCGCCGATCCAGCGCTGGCTCAATCGCATCCTCGCACTGCCGATCGGAATGCAGAATGCGATCTTCGAGGAATTCCTAGGGTTGGTGGAAGCGCGGGTGTCGGCTGCGCGCGAGGCCGGTTCGCTCGATGTTGGCGTCGAGACCCTGCGGGTCGAACAGGCCGAGGTTGTCGAAGACATAGTCCTGCGGACCGACGAGCGAACCGGTGCCACCTCGCATTTGCTGCAGCTGGCTCTCAAGACGAGAGCGCGGCCGATCTCCCTTGAGCGTGTCCTTGAGCGCCGCGACTACGCTGACGGCTGTATTCTGCTCCAAAACACCAAGAGCGGGAAAGCAGCCCTGGCCGAACCTTCGCGGCACTTCATGACTGAGCAAGGCGAGCTGATCAGGCGAGTTATCCTCCACCGTCCCCTGCGGCGGGAATACCACCACTTCGATGACCTTGCGGAATCGGCCTGGGAAGAAGCTCCGCGCCGGACTTTCGAGAAGCTGTGGCACAGCGAGGTTGCGGAGCTTGCCGAACGGCTCACGACAGAAACCGTGTACCTCGCAACGGGACTTCTCCTGTCGATCTGGTCGAGCCTGCCTATCGACTATCTGGAGGTCCGGCGCATCGTGGACGAGGAGGGCAGAAGCTGGCTCGGCCGCATGGTCCACGAACTCGACGTGGCGAAGCTGCTCGAGAAGTTCGATATTGCCTCCACCGTTGAACTGAGCCCGGATACGATCGTCAGGGCGCTCGGCGAAAGCCGGACAGTCCCAATCATGCAGCCGTTCGAGGCGACCATCAAATGCTCTCGCGTGGCAGGCGAGCAGCGCTACGAAATCGTCGGGGCGCCTGTCGATCAGCTGCCTTGGCTGAAGAGCATTGGATGCTTCACGGAAATCATCTCGTTTCGTACCCGGGTGTTTATTCCGGTAGAGGCAGCGCCGTCTGTCATAAGCGGACTGTTTCGAGCATGTGGAGCAGCAATGCCGGAGCCATCGATGCCGACGTTCTCGGTTGAGCCCTAACGCCCCACAGTTTTCCTCTCGCTATGCACCATCTGCGCAGCATGAAATGGCGATATGTGGGATAAATCTGCCGGAGCCATATGCCGTTGAGATGGCAGGGTTTACCACAAACGGACCTCACTTGCAGGAGTGCTGAATGGCGTTTGCTCTGGATTGCCTTGAAAGTCGCCTTTCTACTTTGTGAACAGAGTAGCAGTCGCCCCACCCGTGAATAGGTGGATTGTTCATTATGCTATTCGCTGACAGCTATACGCGAGCGCTGGTCCTTTTGATCTTTTCACAAGTAGATGACTTCTGGCTTCTATGGCAGCTCGTTAGTTGGGATCGAGGGTGGAAGGACAACACCGCTAAACCGTTTATGACCTCTTCGCCTCAAAATGAGCTTCGCGCACAAAACCCACCGCTGGGCCGCTCGTGTAGCCGCACGGGCAAAGCTTGGTCTTCGCGCCCGCTAAGTCGCTGTGGGTCATATCACTCGCGATCTCATATCTCCTGCCCGATGTGAAACGAAGGTCAGGTCAGGATATGTCGGCCGACGACCAGTGAATGTGTACAATACGCCATTGCCCATTCACCTGCCGGAGCATCATCGTCTCGACCGACCGGCTGTTGATCGCACGCGTGCGATACGTCCCGGTCACCGTTTCGACACTCATGACCCAGGCCATATCGCCTTGCATACTATGCGTGCGGCTGACCAGGGTTCGAGCCACTGCGGCGCTGAAGGCAGCATCGGCTTCCAGATGATGGCTGGCATATTCGGCGCGGCTGTTTTCAACGCCGCCAGATTCGAAAATAACGACGTCTTCAGAAAGGTGCATCAGCGCTGCGTCCGTATCGCCGCTGGCAAGTGCAGCATGAAACGCCATGACAGTTCCGACCGGTGTTGCCGCGTCGATCGTGGCGCTCGGAACTCCTGAGACCGGCATTCGCGGCGCATCGTGCGCCCCGGGATGCGCAGCCGTCAGACTTAGCCCGATCGCCACGATAGCAGCGAGGAGCGCCGCGCGTCGCCCTGCCAATTGACCCACTTCACCCTTGAGCATGACCTTGTTCCTCCCTGTGTCCCGTTTGCATTTACATCATCATTGGCGACATCGTGCCCAGGACCGCAACCAGTCCGATTACACCGCCGGCCAGCAACAGCTCGCCTGCCAGGCTTCTGCGAAGGCGCGACAATGCGTTTAAGGGCTCCGCAGTCTCGCGGCGTTGGTCGAAAACCGCCCGTCGTCCGATCGAGGCGTTATGCGCGCCGAATGCCAGCATGATGCCAACCAACAGGACCTTGGCGATCAACAAGATGCCATAAGGCATGGTCAAAACCGCCACGCTGTTCTCCAGTCCAAAGATCAACTGCGCGTTGATCACGCCCGTCAGTGCAGCTGCAGCGACCAGGCCGACGCCTAGCGGCGCGAACGCGTGCATCACGCGAAGCAGCGGCAAGGCAGGGATGAGATCGGGTTGCCGATGGGCTTTGGCCGTAAGCATCAGGAACCAACATATTGCGCCCAGCCACAGGCTGGTCGCCAGCAGATGGACGCCATTGTTCAAGCGGTGGAACAGACCCAATCCGCCTTCAGTCGAAGCCGCATGGCCGCTCCAGCCAAGCGTCAGCAATGCGCCAGCGAAGCACATGACCGCGATCAGCGTGGCTTGCCTCCCTGCCCGGCGTGCCAGCAGTGCGCAAAGGCCGGCAATCAGCAGCGCAAGACGTATCAGAAACGCCATGCCCATCTCGGTGCCGATGATCATCGCCTCGACCATTGGCCAGTCGAGCGAAGTAATCGGCGCGCCCATCATCGCTGCAATAGACACCAGCATCAGCGCGATTGATAGCAGCGGCGCAGAAATGGCGACGAGGGTCAAAGCAGCCATGCCCTCACCCTGCGACACCCACTCCAGGTGCCGCAGCTTTAGCAGCCGAAACGCCGTCCAACCGAACAGGCCGAGCAGCGCACCATAATGCGCAAGGCGCAACCCCTGTTCGGCCAGACCCCCCACGCTGAGATCAGCTGACGATGAAGTTGACGGTGCCGTTCATGCGATGCCCATCAGCTCCCGCGGCCTGCCAGCGCACCTCATAGGTTCCGGCGCGCAGCGGCTGCCGCAGGGTGAGCGTCATGGTCTTGTTGCCATTGCTCCAGGCCGTCGTGAAATTGCGGATCACCATCTCGCCGTGGTTCGCCATCCCGGGCATTGCGGTCATGACGATGCTGGCGGCGGCGGTCGGCGGCAACAGAGCTTCGCTGAATGTGAGGGTCACCGCCCGCGGGCGCGCAACGGTTGCGCCCTCAGCAGGAGTCGAAGCCACGACGCGCGTGTGTGCGAGCGCGATCGACGGGGCCGCAAGCGGCGCAGCGATCATGGCAATTGCGGCGAGGAGAGATGCGAATTTCATGGGGTATTCCTTTACTTCAAAACCAGAAACGGATGCCGACGAGATAGTTCGTTACGCTGGGATCCTCGCCGCGTGCGCGGGCGTAATCGGCGCTGCCGCCGAGCCGCCAGCTTTGTTCGATGCCGATATAGGGGGCAAACTCGCGGATGAATTCGTAGCGCAGCCGCACGCCGACCTCGACTGAGTCGATGCCTGACCCGACCCCGAGGCGCGGAATGTCCTGCGCCGACAGGTTCACCTCGGCGCGCGGTTGCAAGATCAGACGCTGCGTGATCCGCTGGTCGACCTCGCCCTCTATCCGCGCCGTGAGATCGCCGCGCTGTGACAGAAACAATGCGGCGTCGACTTCGAACATGTAGGGCGAAAGCCCTTGCACGCCGATCACGGCATGTGTGGTGTCGGGTCCGCCGAGGTCTTGCCGCACGCCCGCCTGCAGATCCCAGAAGGGCGCAATGGCCCGGGCGTAAAGTGCCTGAACCTCGGCTTGTTCAATCGGTTCGCCGAACGTGCCTTCACCTTCGCTCTTGAACCACAGTCGGCTCGTCGGGCCACCATAATAGCCCTGAAGATCCCACAGATAGCCCTCACGGCCGTCGCGCACCTGCGTCTCGAAACGATCTCCCTGGAACCAGAAGACCGGGAAATCGCCGTGGGTACGTTGGAGATCCTCGCGCGACGCCCGCATCGCGTCGGCGCCCCAAATGGCATCGGCAGCGCGCGGTGGACCGCTTCCGGCCTCAGGTGGCGGCGGGGTTTCCATGCCTGGTCCAGGCGATGCCGACGCTCCGTCGTCCATCATGCCGTGGCCCATGCCAGCCATCGGATCGGCAGGCGCAGCCGGCCCACCCGTCATGTCATGGCCCGCGTGAGGGTCGACTGGCTCAGCGGTCGCAGGCTGCTCAGGTATGACGTGCCCCGCGTGCGGATCGACCCGATCAGGCGCGGGCGTGGCCGGCGCCGCCGGCATGTCGTGCCCGGCATGGGGATCGGCGGGCGCTGGAGCAGGTGTCGGCGCTGGCGCTGGCGCAGGCATTGGATGCCCTTGATGCTGCGCGAAGGCCGGAACGGAGATCAACGCGCTCCCGAGCAGGGCCGCTGACAGGACAGACCGCACGCTCATGCGCCGCCGCCCGGACCGACCACGGTCACGGTCTGCATCATCCCGCCATGCATGTGATACATCAGGTGACAGTGAAATGCCCAGTCGCCGGGTTCGTTGGCGGTGAGATCAAATTGCGCGCTTGCGCCGGGCTGGACGATGACGACGTTCTTGCGCGGCTGATGCGCAGCGCTTTCCCCGTTGACCAGTTCGAAGAACATGCCGTGCAGGTGGATCGGGTGCGCCATCATCGTGTTGTTGATGAGCTTCACCCGTACCCGCTCGTTCCAGGCAAAGCGGATCGGTACATCGCTGACGGCCGAATACATCCGCCCGTCGAACGACCACATGTAGCGCTCCATGTTGCCGGTGAGGTGGAGTTCGAGCAATCGCGATGGCTCGCGCGTGTCCCGATTGGGCTCGAGCGCGGTGAGCATCCGATAATTGAGCACGCGGTGCGGCATATCACGCAGGCCAAGGCCGGGATCGCCCATTTTGTCCGTCGGTGCCATCGACACCATGTCGATCCCCGGACCAATCGCCACATCAGGCGGTAGCAGCGCGGTGTCGCGCATCATCATACCGTCCATGCTCATTCCGCCCATCGCCATCCCGGCCATCGCGTCGTCGCCCGGCGCTGCGGATGTACCATGCCCCATGGCGGCATGATCCGCCGCTCCCACAGCGTCGGCAGCGCTGCCAGTTTGTACGCCGTGATCCATCGTGCCGTGGTCCATCCCACCGGCACCATGGTTCATGCCCATATCGCCCATCGTCAGCAGCGGCGGATCGCGCAGGGCCGGAACCGCAGCGCGCGCGCCGGGGCGACTGGCCAGCATCGCCAGCGCCATGCCGGAACGATCCATGGACTCAGCCACGATGGCATAGGCTTCGTCGCTGCCCGGCGTAACGATCACATCGTAGATCTCGGCAGTGCCGATCTGGAATTCATCAACCTCGACCGGCCGCACGTTCTGGCCATCGGCAGCGATGACCGTCATTGGCAGGCCCGGAATGCGAACATTGAAGAAGCTCTGCGCAGATCCGTTGATGATGCGCAGCCGCACGCGTTCTCCAGCACGGAACAGATATTCCATCCCCTCGGTGGGACCGCGTCCGTTGGCGAGGAAGGTGTAGGTCGGCGCGCCGATATCCATGATATCGGTCGGCATCATCCGCATTTCAGCCCACATCCGCCGTTCTTCGCCCGACATCGGATATTGGTCGGTCCAGGTGCTCAGCTGCCGATTGAAATAGCCCTCACCGGTGCGCAAGCGGCTCATGATAAAATGCGGGTCGAGCGCCGTGAAGTCGCTTAGCAGCAGGATGTAATCGCGATCAAACTGCACCGGCTCGGCCCCTGCCGGATCGATGATCATCGGGCCGTAATGGCCGGACTGCTCCTGCAGGCCCGAGTGGCTGTGATACCAATAGGTGCCCGACTGGCGGATGGGGAACTCGTAGGTGAAGGTCTGGCCCGGTTTGATACCGGGAAAGCTGATGCCGGGCACCCCATCCATGTGGAACGGCAAAAGGAAGCCGTGCCAGTGGACCGATGTGTCGGTCTCCAGGTTATTGGTGACATTGAGGCGGACATTCTGCCCTTCGCGCAGCCGGATCAGCGGGCCGGGCACACTGCCGTTGACGGCAATGCCCGGGCCGCGCCGCCCTTCGACAATGCGGTGGCCGCTGCCAACGGTCAGGTCGATGACATCGCCACTCAGCTCGCCAAAGCCTGCAGGAATACGCGGGCCGCCGCGCCCATGGCTGCCGCTGCGGTGGACGCTGTGACCCTGCGCCCAGGCCGGCATGGCAGCGAAGGCGGATCCCGCGCCAAGGCCGGCGATCAGGTGGCGACGTGTAAGGTTCGGACTGTTCATACGCTTTTATACGCGCGCGTCCGGGCCACCCCTCAAAATGCCCACCAATTTTTGACGCGCGCGCGAAAGCCGCGTCTCGACCGCCTTGACACTGATGCCCAGCGTCGTTGCGGCCTCCTGCTGGCTCAGTCCCTCAACCGTGCACAAAATCAACACGTCTTTCAGCTTGGATGGAAGCTCGGCGATCGCACGGGCTGTCGCTGCAAGCTCGGCGCGGTCTGCAGCAAGTGTTTCCGCCGAGGGCGCATCATCGGCAATCAAGTCCGCCGTGTGATCGGGCATCGGCAGACCGACGAACCGCCTGACCGCGCGGCGACGAGCCCAGTCCCGGCATTTGTTGAGCGTGATGGCACTGATCCAGGCCTTGAAAGGCCGCTCGGGATCATAACGGTTCAGCGCGCCAAATGCGGCGACGAACGTTTCCTGCGCAATATCGAAGGCTTCCTCAGGATCACCCGTCGCGGAGCGCGCAAGCCGGTACACGGTCTCACGGTAGCGCTCGACGAGCGCACGTTGCGCGCCCGACAGGCCAGCCCGCGCGTCGCGTATAAGCGCCGCGTCCAGATTGTCAGAGGTCACTGCGGTTGTGCAGCGAGGCTCTTGCTAACCACTGCATCGAACCGCGCCTGTTGATCGGGACGAAGAATGGCCCGCATCGCGAAAACATGCTCGAGCGTCGCCTTCTGGAGGTCCCCCATCGCATTATGCGTATCGTCCACCGCCGCAGAAACGCGGGGACCATATTCATGTTCAGCGGCAATAGCGTCGCCAAGCAGTGCATTGCTGCGCCTCAGCCGGTCTTCGAGCGCCTCGCGCCGCGCTGCAAACTGGCGCTCCAATGCGGTCAGTTCTTGTTCCTGGGCCGGATCGAGGTCGAGCTCACCATGTATCAAGGCGTGGAGTTCAGCCCCGCCATGGTGCGGTGCGGGTTGAAGCATGCGCCCAAGCCAAACCCCGACCAGCGCGAGCGCAATGATCAGCCCCGCCGCCAAGGCGATACGACGAAGGTTCATTCCTGACCCAGTGCAATCAAGGGCGTAAGCGAAGCCGGCGGCCCGAAGGCAGCCAGGGGCACTTCGGCGCGTGCAGGCACCTGAAGCCCGCCAACGACCCCCATCCCCAGCGACACCACGAGCCCCAATCCGAGCATCGCCCGCGTCTGCCGGACCTCGTTCTGCGCGCGCGCCGCCAGCCTTCCGCCATCAATGGCGGAAAGGTCCGGCACGGGAAGGCTGGCCAATCGGGCGAGATTTGCATCGACGTCCATCAAGAAGCTCCTTTGGAATTGTATACGCAGGCGCGGCAAAAACCCCTCAACTTGCCACCTGCGATCCTGCATTTTCCTGCGGAAAGCTGAAAGCATCGATGATGGGACAGGGTCCGGATTGTTCCAACGCACAGTCGTCGGCGAGCCTGACGAGGGCTCCCCGCATGGTTTGCAAGGTCGCGATTTTCTCATCGAGCGCCGCGATCCGAGCGCGCGCAAGGTCCTGCGCCGCTGTGCGATCGCCGGTATCGAGAGCAAGAAGCGTCGCGATCTCGTCAAGCGTGAAGCCTGCAGTCTGCGCCGAGCGGATCGATTGCAAACGGCCAAGATCGCTGCGCGTGTAGCGGCGTGGCCCCTCATGCCGCGCAGGCTGCGGCAGCAATCCGCGCCGCTGATAATAGCGGATCGTCTCGACGTTGACTCCGCCTGCGCGGGCAAGTTCACCAATTTTCATTTTAGCCCTTGATCCCGTACCATGGTACGGAACCTATATGGGCCGAATTGCAGCGATTCAAAGGAAATCACCAATGCCCTCACCCGCCAAAACCGCCGTGCTCCACCGCATGGTCATGCCCAATCACACATGTCCTTATGGCCTTAAATCAAAGCATCTGCTCAAAACGCGCGGCTACAAGGTGGATGATCGGCACCTCACCACGCGCGAACAAACCGATGCCTTCAAGGCTCAACACGGCGTTGCGACCACCCCCCAAACCTTCATCGATGGTGAGCGTATTGGAGGTCATGACGACCTGCGGCGATTCTTCGGGATCAAGGTCCCTGATCCCAACGCTACCAGCTATCGTCCGATCATCGCGCTCTTCGCCATGACCGCAGCGATGGCAATTGCGGCCGGCATCGCGGTCGATGGCACGGCCCTGAGCATTCGCGTTGCCGAGTGGTTTATCGCGTTCAGCATGTGCGTCTTGGCGCTGCTCAAGCTCCAGAACGTCGACAAGTTTGCGACCATGTTCCTCAATTACGACCTCTTGGCAAAGCGCTGGGTGCCTTATGCGACCCTCTATCCCTTCGCCGAGGGCCTGGCCGGTGTGCTCATGGTTTCAGGCCAGCTCCATTGGATCTCGATACCGGTGGCGCTGTTCATCGGCACGATCGGTGCGATCTCGGTCTTCAAGGCAGTCTATATCGATAAGCGCGAACTCAAATGCGCTTGCGTTGGCCGCGACAGCAATGTGCCGCTCGGCTTCGTCTCATTGACAGAAAACCTGATGATGATCGGCATGGCGCTGTGGATGATGACGTAGGGTAGAAATCGCCAATTCAGCGATGCATTGGCGTTTCATCAGTGCACGGCACAGCTTCTGTCTGGATCGTCACATGATGGATCGCAAACTGCGCTTTCAGCATAACTGTAACGGCGCGCCGCACCGCTTCTGCATCCTCCACGCCGCCAATCGCAACATGCGCGGTTAGGCTGGCATCGTCGCCCGCGACTGACCACAGGTGCAGGTCGTGAACCCCGTTCACGCCCTGCATCTCGGCCATCGCAGTGCGGATGGCTATGAGGTCAAACCCGCGTGGCACCCCTTGCAGGAGGATATGGGCATGAAAACTCCTCAGATCGACGTCAGACTGCGCGAGACCAAGGCAGCCACACGCAGAAGCCATGCAAGTTTAGGGGACGGCGCCGAAGCGGCGGAGCCTACGCCAAAGATCTGAAGTTGACGTCACATTGCACCCACTGGCGCGGCGGATTGCATCTGAGAGACTGCGGCGGAGCCCCAGGTAATCAGGAGCGCGGCAACTAGCCGCCAAAAAAGGCCAAAGGGCGTCATTTGGTCCCTCGCAACTCGCTGCGAGCCTCCCTGATGATTTGCCAAGCTGAACGAAGGAAGATTACGGCGATCACTAGAGCTACAATGATGTCTGGCCATGCACTGCCGAGCCAGAAAACGAGTCCGGCAGCGGCGATCACAGCCACGTTGTTGATCGCATCATTGCGGGAGAATAGCCAAATCGCTCGTGCCTGAGCATCGCCCCCTTCCCGGAAACGAGCCAAGATCATTGCAGCGGTCAAATTCACAGCAAGCGCAGCAATGCCGATGCCTCCCATAAGCTCAGGCTCCGGTGGAATTGCGTAAAGCGTCCGCCAAATTGCCATTCCCATAACTGAGATGCCAAGAGCGCCGAGAAAAAATCCTTGAGTAAGCGCGATCTTGGCTCGTGTAGTCCCCGGCCAGCCGAGAGCTAGTAAGCCCACGAACGTGATCGACCCGTCACCCAGAAAATCTAGGGAATCGGCCTTCAAAGCTTGGCTGTTCGCAAGAAATCCGCCTGCGATCTCGAACAAACCAAAGCTGACATTGAGGATAACGACCCACCAGAGCGCTCGGCGGTATGCCGGGTCAACTTCGGCCCGCTTGGCGTCACCGGTGCAGCCGCAACCATCTGATTCGTTCACATCCATTCGGAGATATTACAACCTCCAGCCGCTGGAGGAGCAAGCTCTTTGTAGACAACGCGAAAAAGATTCGCTGATTAGAATGGCAAGTGGTCCGCGTTAGGTGGCATCTGAATGGCGCTGCATCGAGACGCATCTAGCCAGATCGGGCCAGGCAATTTAGGTGCTCCAGCCAATGGAGGGTCAACATGGCATCTGAAAAAAACCTCATGATCGGCGACTTAGCGTCGGCCACAGGAACAAAGGTCAACACCATCAGATATTACGAGGAGATCGGCCTCATGCGAACCGCAGTTCGAACTGAGTCAGGGCGGCGCACCTTTCTCCCAGCGGATCTCGAGCGCCTGAGATTTATTCGACACGCGAGGAAACTTGGTTTTCAAATAGATGAAATTCGATCGCTGCTAGCTCTGAGCGATAATCCGGTACAGCAATGTAGCGATGTTACCCTGATCACACAAAAGCACTTGGCCAACGTGATTGAAAAGATTTCGCAATTGGAGCTATTGCGGGATGAGCTCGATCGGATCGCTGGATCATGTACTGGCGGCGTTGTGACCGAATGTCGTATCTTAGAGGCCCTAAGCGCTGAGAGTTCGATCATCGCGGTGCGCTGACAACGAGACCTAGAAAGAAAGATTTAGCCCATTTGCCGAACACTAAGCGCTTGAAGAAGTTTCGCGGCCATCCGATAAACGAGTTGATGCCGAAGCATAGACAATAGAGTTGGGATCGGCCCTGTGCCAGAACGACGAAGTTCGCAAGGATGAGCAATTGTTGAAAGATTGGGCTCCTACCTCCGCCCGCGCGGACAATGGCTAGCTGCAATGATCATCGGGCGCGTCTGTCGTTTATCCACCACTAGTATCAAGTCGTATTGTTTCAATTGAAGGCGGCCACGTCCTGTCATGATCGGCCTCGATCATCATGCCGGTCAACTGCGAATCGAAGATCCTCCGGGATTGGTATCCGCGCAAAAGCGCTCACATTTGATCGCCCGGTGTTACCTTCTGGTGGCCGCCCAGTCACCGCGCCAAGTGGGGCCAGAATGATCCGGACCATCTGGCCCAGAACTTCGTTCCAATAGCGCCGTCGGATCGCAAACCCCAGCATGGCGCCATGACTGGCGAGATGTGGGCCAAGATAGGGCTGCGAAACGATATGAACCCGCTCCAGATGGTGCCACGCACGATCATCGTCGCCCGCTTCTACCGCTGACCGGTATGCCGCCATTTCGGCCGCGATCACCCGCCGCGAAGCAAGGCTCTTGGCAAGACCCCGCCAGCGTCGCTGCCTGTGCCAATAGAAGATTTGCGCGAAGGCCCAGATGAACGGGGTCAGGGCTCCGGCCGAAACTTCGACCTCGTCGCTGTAACGCGTCCCGCCGTCCTTATCCGGCGCGACCGTAATCCAATGATCCCACTTCGAGATGATGGCACTATAGCCGTCATCTCGCAGTCGCTTGGGCCACTGGGTGCCCTTAGCTTCGTGCAGGGACGTCACGATCCACTGGGTTCCGAAGGGGATCATTCCGAACAGCCGGAGCTTAATCTGATAGCGCCCGCCGGGCTGAAAGCTCTCGAACGCCGCATCGTCGGCCGGGATGAAGCGCACCAGCGGCCAGGCGATATGCTGCAACAGGCCCGCCGTCTGGACCTCTGCCCAGACAGATTCCGGCTTGAGCGCGATACGTGTCGAACGGGAAACCTTCATGCCGCAACGCTCCCCAACTCACGCCGTGCCTGCCGGACAATCTGGATGCCGCCGCTGATCCCGAGCAGCGCCAGGATCGCTGCAACAATAAGGTCGGGCCGGGCCGTCCCGGTGCCGAACACGCCAAGTGCTGCCGCCATCACGGCGATATTGCCGATCGCGTCATTGCGCGAGCAGATCCAGACCGAGCGCATATTCGCGTCTCCGGTGCGGAAGCGATAGAGCATGATGGCGACACCGGCGTTGGCCGCGAGCGCGAGCGCACCGATGATCCCCATCAATTCAGGCTCGGGTGCAGCGCCGCCGAGCGCCGCCAGAACCGCCGTGATCATCACCCAGCCACCCAGACCGATGAGGGTAAGACCCTTGGCAAGGGCAGCCCGCGCGCGCCATGCCAGCGCCATCCCGGCAACCAGCAGGCTGATCGCGTAATTGGCAGCATCACCGAGAAAATCGAGTGCGTCCGCCTGCAGCGCGCGGCTGTCAGCAGCGGCACCTGCCGCCATCTCGACAGCGAACATGCCGGCGTTGACGCCGAGCGCGATCCACAAAGCCCTGCGCCAGCGCGGGTCATTCAGCGTTGCCGTCGTTCCGCACGCGGCCTTGCAGCAATCATCAGCCATCATCTTGCGTTCTCGACAACTCCCGAGTCGGCACTCTATCTACACCCTGTAGCAACTACAGGGTCAAGCCCGGAGGAGTGGCAATGAAAATTGGCGAGCTCGCGAGCGCCACGGCGACCAAGGTCGAGACCGTGCGCTTTTATGAAAAGACTGGGCTGCTGCCTCCACCCGCACGGACAAGCAACAATTACCGGACCTATCCCAATGAAAAACGCGGCCGCAGTATTTGTATCAATGCTTCGGCCTATGGCTGAGTGATCGCTGATGGGGGATTATTCGCTAATCATTTGGAGAGATTGGTGAATCGATAGGGTGTGTCTATTTAAGACCGGTAAGAGACAAACCCGAAATGGCATGCTGCATTTTGTCCGCTCCGCCATAAATTGAGGGGACGGGGCACGGGTATATCCGGTCAATGCATTTACCAAACTTGGCTCATCCCGCGTAAATTTTGTCATGACAATGTGCACCATCTCGGGTAACGCTCATCCAATGCTGCTCAAAGTATGGTCCCTTTTGCTCATAGTGATCGCGTCATCCTTGATGGTGACGGCGACGGTGCATGCGCAAGAACTGCCAGGGACACTTACGATGGAGTGTAGTGGTGCTGTGCACACCGAAGGTGATGCCGACCAATCGCAGGGTGATTCAGACCAAGCAGTTCCGCATCACCACAGCTCCTGCCACGGCGCTTCCCTTAACGTCCCGGCGAGCGACGGTTTGTCGGCAGTGTATCTTTCTGACATGCGCCCTTCATATGGGTCCGACAGCGCAACTGCGTCGCGCCTAGTCGATCCCGCACTGAGGCCTCCTTCCGCCTGATCTTTTCCGTCAGCCGGCATGTGCTGGCTCGTCGCAATTTGTCAGGATTCCCAGAAAATGAAAAAGATGATCGCGGCCGTGCTGGCCGCGGCGTCCTGCGCATCGCTCGCGCAGGCGCAGGCTCAGTCGCAACAGACGGGTGAGCAGAACGCGAAACCGCCAACTGTGACGCAAACATCCGAACAGCCCTTGCGGTTATTCACGTTAGACGATGCTGTTCTGGCGGCGGGCGGGGCCGCGCCGTCCAACGTAGCAGCCGCCGCAGGCATCGAAGCCGCGCAGGCCGGGCGTGCTGTTGCCGGATTGCGGCCAAACCCGACCTTCCAGGGCCAAATCGAAAATGTTGCCGGTTCCGGGCCTTATACGGGTCTGCGGAGCGCAGAGACGACCGTCGGGGTTGCGATCCCGCTCGAGCTGGGAGGTAAGCGAACTGCACGTATTGCAGTCGCGACTGCGCAGGTGTCACGGGCCGAGTTGCAGGCCGCGATCGCGGCAGCCGATATTCGTGTGCAGGTCACGCAGCTCTACGTCGAAGCGCTCGCGGCTGAACGTCGGTTGATGACGGCGCGAGATCAGGCTCGGATTGCGGCAGAGGTGCTGCGTGGTGCGGGAGTGCGGGTCCAGGCTGGCCGGGCATCGCCACTCGAACAGCAGCGCGCAGATGTGGCGCGTATAAACGCAGATGCTAATGTCGAGCGACTGACCCGCCTCGCGGAAGCGGCGCGGACAAATCTCGCGCGCCGGGTGGGTCGGCCGATCGATGGGGCGCTGGATTCACAACTGCTTGATCGCCTCCCTGTCGCGACCTTCGGACCTGTAGATCCGTCCACAGCGAAAGGTACACTCGCGCTAGCGGCAGCGGATGCCGACTTGGCAATTGCAGACGCTGGCATCGAGCTGGCCCGGGCAAACCGTGTGCCGGACATCAACGTCGGACCAGCGCTACGGAGATTGGAGGCGACTAACGACATAGCGGCAGTCTTCTCGATCTCGATTCCGATCCCTGTGTTCAACAATGGTCGCGCTGCTATTGCCCAGGCAACCGCGGAGCAGACCCGAGCCGAGGCAGTGCGACGCGTGACCGCGCTTGATGTCGAACAGGCAATTACCGACGCGGAAGCGGAAGCAGCAAATGCGGCAACCTCAGCACGCGCAGCAGCCGGTCCCGCCTTGGCGGCAGCCCAGGAAGCCGCAAGGATCGCGCGGATCGGATATCGCGAGGGCAAATTCGGTCAGCTCGATCTTCTCGATGCCGAACGCACGCTGGCCGAAACGCGCGTTGCTGCGATCGATGCGCTCGCCAACTATCAGAATGCCCGCGCCCGTCTTGAGCGGCTTACCGCTCCGGTGCCAGACCAACAGGGGAATTGATCCATGTCTATGTTTATGTCGCGCTCAGTGGCACCGCTGGCCCTCGCCCTCACCCTCAGCCTCGCCGCCTGCGGGGGAGCGAGCGAGCCCGATATTGAAGCTGAAAACGAGACCGCGCCGAAAAACGGCGGCGACGAAAAGGCGGCCGCAGGGAGCCATGCTGATGAAGGCAAGGTCACGCTCAGCGTCGATCAGATAGCAGCAGCAGGCATTCAGGTTGGTCGCCCGACGCTTGGTGGATCAGGCACGATCGAACTGCCGGCTACAATCGAAGGCGATCCACAAGGAACGCAGGTCGTCTCGGCAGCAATCGGTGGCAGGGTCGTTTCTCTGACCCTCAATCTTGGCCAGTCGGTGCGGCGCGGGCAGACGATCGCGGTCATCGAAAGTCGCGAGGTGGCGCAGCTCAAGGGTGAAGTCGAGGCGTCGCGTGCCCGGCTCGCCCTCGCCAATTCAAATCTTGCGCGTGAACAGCGACTATTCGAGCAGCGGGTGTCGCCTGAACAGGATCTGATCGCAGCGCGCACAGCATCTATCGAAGCGAGCATCGCCTATCGGCAGGCCCAAAGCCAGGTATCGGCAGCTGGTGGCGGGGGGGGCGGTCTCAACCGGTTAGGCATCGTCGCACCAATCGGCGGCCAGATCATCGCCCGCCCGGTCGTGCTCGGACAGACGGTCGCGGCCGATGCCGAACTCTACCGCATTGCAAACCTTGGCCGCGTGTCATTGGCGCTGAACCTCAAACCGGAAGACGCTGGCCGGGTGAAGCCGGGCAACACGGTTATGGTGAGCGCGCCAGGCCGACAGTCGAGCGCGCGGATCAGCTTCGTGTCGCCGGCACTCGATCCGCAAACCCGGCAGGTGCCGGTTATCGCGACCCTCGACAATGGGGGCGGACAGTGGAGGGTCGGCGAGCCGGTGACGGCCTCTGTGCAACTTAGCGGCACCGGCGGTGCTGCGAATGCGGCAATCCTCGTGCCGACCACTGCGATCCAGACGGTCGAGGGCAAGTCGGTAGTGTTCGTCCGAACTGCGACAGGATTCCAGGCAACGCCGGTCACGCTCGGCGACGCTGCCGGTGCAACCGTTATCGTTCGCTCCGGCCTCACGGGCCGCGAGCAAATCGCCACTACCGGCAGCTTCACGCTCAAAGCCGAAATCGGCAAGGGCGAAGCGGCGCACGAGGATTGATGCAATGATTGCGCGCATTGTCACATGGGCGGTAGAGAAACGCTGGCTTGTCCTGCTTCTCACTGCCATTGTCACCGTCATCGGTGGCTATTCGCTTTACCGGCTGCCGATCGACGCGGTGCCGGACATCACCAACAACCAAGTGCAAATCAACGTCCGCGCACCCGCCCTCTCGCCCGAACTGGTGGAGAAGCAGGTGTCTTTTCCAATTGAAACCGCCCTCGCTGGTATTCCCGGGGTCGATAACACTCGCTCGCTTAGCCGAAACGGTTTCGCGCAAATCACCGCAGTGTTCGATGATTCAACGGACATCTATTTCGCCCGCCAACAAGTCGGTGAGCGGTTGCAGGGCGTCGCAGAAACGCTTCCCAATGGCGTAAACCCCGAAATGGGGCCGATCGCTACGGGTCTTGGCGAAGTCTATATGTGGACCGTCCGGCTCGAACACCGAAAGGATGACGAGCATCGGCCAGGCGAGCCAGGCCAGCAACCGGATGGCAGCTATATTACGCCCGAAGGAGAGCGGCTGACCAGCGCGGAGGACAAGGCGACATATCTTCGCACGGCCCAGGACTGGATCGTCACGCCGCTTTTGAAGAACGTGCCCGGGGTAGCCGGAATCGATTCGATTGGTGGCTATTCTAAGCAATATCTCGTCGTTCCCGACGTGCAGAAGTTAGCGTCGCTCAAAATAACGCTAACCGAACTTGGGACAGCGCTCGAACGCAACAACACAAGTGTTGGCGGCGGTTTCGTCAATCGCAACGGCGAAGGCCTTGCGGTTCGTTCGGACGCGTTGGTGCGCAACGCGGCCGAACTGGCGCGCACCGTCGTTGCGACCCGTGAAGGTGTGCCGATCACGCTCGATCAGGTCGCCAATGTTCGCAATGGTCAAGCGATTCGCATGGGATCGGCATCCGAGAACGGAACCGAGGTCGTTGTCGGCACTGCGATCATGCGGATCGGTGAGAACAGCCGCAACGTCGCCACCGCAGTCGCCGATCGGCTGAAGGAGATCAATGCCTCGTTGCCACCCGACGTTGTGGTGCAGCCGGTTCTTGATCGTACAGCACTGGTCAATTCGACTATCCAGACGGTCGCAAAAAACCTGTCGGAAGGCGCGCTGCTCGTCATAGTCGTGCTGTTTCTGCTGCTCGGCAATTTTCGGGCGGCGCTCATCGCAGCCGCAGTGATCCCAGTTACCATGATGCTGACCGGGTTCGGGATGCTGCGCTTGGGGGTCTCGGCTAACCTCATGAGCCTCGGCGCGCTCGACTTCGGTCTGATCGTCGATGGTGCCGTGATCATCGTCGAAAACGCGCTTAGGCGGCTCGCTGAACAACAGCACCATCAAGGTCGGCTGTTGACGATCAAGGAGCGCCTCGAGGTCGTCGCGACCGCCGCGCGTGAGATGATCCGGCCCTCGGTCTACGGGCAAGCGATCATCATCCTCGTTTATGTTCCGCTGCTTACCCTGACCGGGGTCGAGGGCAAGACGTTCGTACCGATGGCGCTCACTGTCATCATCGCCTTGCTATTCGCATTTGTTCTGTCACTCACCTTTGTGCCCGCTGCGATCGCTATCTGGCTGTCGAAGCGGGTCGAGGAAAACGACGGAAGGATCATTAGCTGGCTCAAGGCTCGCTATGAGCCGGGCCTAGAAAAGGCGATGAAGCAACCCTCGCTCACCATTGGGGCGGGTATCGGCAGCCTCGTTGTCGCAGCATTAGCCTTTACAACGTTGGGATCGGTGTTCCTGCCGCAACTCGATGAGGGAGATTTGCTCATTCAGTCGCTGCGGATCCCCGCGACCTCAGTCCAGCAAAGCCAGGCGATGCAGGTACCAATCGAGCAAATGGTGGCGAAGCAACCGGAAGTGCGGTTTGTCTTCTCCAAAACCGGCACTGCAGAACTGGCATCAGACCCGATGCCGCCCAACGCGACGGACATGTTCGTGATCTTGAAACCCCGCGACGAGTGGCCTGATCCCAAGTTGGCGAAGGCTGATCTGGTCGAGCGACTTGAGACCAAGCTCGGACAGATTCCTGGTAACGCTTATGAGATCACGCAGCCGATCCAAATGCGTTTTAACGAACTGATCGCCGGCGTGCGCGGGGATATCGCGGTCAAGGTGTTCGGCGACGACTTCGCTTCCATGAACCGCACTGCCGAACAGATCGCCGGAGTCCTGCGCAAGACGGAAGGGGCGGTGGACGTAAAGGTCGAACAAACGACGGGTCTCCCGATGCTGGACATTCGCGTCAATCGCGACGCGATGGCGCGAGTCGGCGTCACCGCGCAGGACGTGCAGGATACCATCACTGCTACGCTTGGCGGGCGGGAATCCGGCGTGATCTTCGAAGGTGACAGACGATTTCCGGTCGTCATCCGGCTGTCCGATGCTGAGCGTGCCGATCTCGGGCTTCTGGAACAGGTTCAGGTGCCAGTGTCGGGAGGTGGCTATGTCCCGTTGTCCAGCGTCGCCAGCATTGGCGTCGTTGACGGGCCGAACCAGATTAGCCGCGAGAATGGCAAGCGCCGCGTCGTCGTCCAGGCCAATGTCCGTGGCCGTGATGTCGGCAGCGTGGTGACGGATGCACAGGCTGCCGTCAGGCAGGGCGTGCGCCTGCCGGCGGGCAGCTATCTCGAATGGGGAGGCCAGTTCGAGAATTTGAAGTCGGCCAGCGAGCGGCTGCAGCTCGTTATTCCGGCCTGCTTTATCTTGATCCTCCTGTTGCTCTATGGAGCGCTGGGTTCGGCGCGCGATGCCGCGATCGTGTTCACAGGCGTGCCATTTGCGCTGGTCGGCGGTGTGTTGCTGCTGTTCGCGCGGGGCATGGATTTCTCGATCTCTGCCGCAGTGGGGTTCATTGCACTATCGGGCATCGCGGTCCTCAACGGATTGGTGATGGTCAGTTCGGTCCAGGATCTGATCCGGTCGGGGATGGACCGGGCAGAGGCAGCCCGCACCGGAGCTATCCAGCGATTGCGCCCGGTCGTGATGACGGCGCTCGTCGCAAGCCTAGGATTTGTACCGATGGCATTCGCGAGCGGTGCTGGCGCGGAGGTGCAGAAGCCGCTCGCAACCGTCGTGATCGGCGGTCTGATCTCGGCGACACTGCTGACGTTGTTCGTACTGCCGACCCTTTACGCCCGGTTCGGGCAACAAGCCATGACGGTCGAAAAAGATGATGAGGCGGAAGGGACCGAACCCGCGCCTCAACACGCATGATCGATAGGGGGAGGGTGGCATCCGTCCTTCCCCATCACGTCAAAAAAGGCGGCGTAAGATGCCAGTAACGGAAAATGTTGTGAGCCTCACCGTTGGCGCGGCGCTGATCTTGTCCGCCTGCTCACCGCGGCAAGACAATGGGTCGCCCACCGAACAGGAAATCCACGCGAGAAACAGCGGCGATGCGAGCTGGACGCCTGGTCACCATCCATATCGGTGCAACGACAATCGTACGCTTCTCGTCGATTTCAAGAACGACGGACTGACGATCGAGCTGCGCCGCGATGACAGCGCGGCACCGATCGTACTGAATGCACCTGCGCAGGGGCTCCAATATGTCGGCGACACCATAAGCGCGACCTTTTTCAGCAACTCCATAAGGATCGAGGAAGCGAGCAAGCGTCCGATCCTCTGCAGAAAGGCGACGCGCCAGTGACTACCGGTCCGATAAATAGCGATGTTGATGGCACGGCAAATTCATCCAACCGGCAGGTCCCTGACGAGCGCCGCACCCTCTGGATCGTGTTGCTGCTCAACGCGATGATCGCGTTTGGTTTCTTTGGGACCGGACTTGCTGGCGATTCGAGCGCCCTGATCGAAACGGTGTCGATAACCTGTCCGACACTGCAGTATATGGGCTGAGCCTCGTTGCGCTAAATCGCGGGCGCCAATGGAAGACGCGCGCGGCGAGCGTCTCGGGTGTTATGCTGCTGCTCTTCGCGGGAGGCATCCTGCTCGACGTCGGCCGTCGCTATGTCCAGGGCAGCGATCCGATCGGGCCGACAATGATGGTGATGTCAGCGATCGCCGGGGTTGTGAACTATATCTGTTTGCGATTGCTGCAACGGCTCACACAGCCTGATGTTAATCTGCGCGCTGCGGCCACTTTCAGCTTCAACGATTTCATCTCCAATGGCGGAATCCTGATCGCTGGCGCGCTGGTACTTTGGCTGGGGACGAATTGGCCCGATCTGCTGGTGGGCCTGGCTACCGCTCTTATCGCGCTCAAGGGCGGGATCGAAATTCTGCGCGATGCGCGGGCAGAAACCAATACCAATGCGGAGACGGCGTGATGACCGATAAGCTCGAACTCGATATTCCTGTCCTGCTGCCGGAGGTTCCTGACGCGGCCGATGCCTGTGTCGGGCGTCTCATCTCGATCCTCAGCGCCAAACCCGGCGTCGAGCGCGCGCACGTCCTGCCTGCCGATGGTAACAGTCCGGCGAAGCTCTGCATCCATTTCGATGGGGGGGCGCTGCCGCTGTCACGTGTGCGAGAGATCGTGCGAGTGGCGGGCGCCGATATCAGCGGGCGATACGGCCATGCGACATGGCAGATCGAAGGGATCGGGCACGAACGCCGCGCCCGCACCGTCGGAGAGACCCTGTGCCAGTTGCCCGGCGTGCTGCAGGCCGACGCCAGCGCCTTGGGGAGCGTCCGAGTCGAATATGACAAGGAGCGCATCGACGAAGCGGCAATCCTCGTGGCACTGGTCAAGCTCAAGCTCAAGGTCAAGCCAGGCAAGCGGACCAGCTCCAATTATGCCGGCGATCACGCGGGACACGATCACGGGCCAGGCGGCGATGCCGGAGGCGGTGAAAAGCACGGACCGGGAGATGGTCACGATCATGCGCACGCCAATTTCCTCGGGGCCAATACCGAGCTGATCTTCGCGCTGGCCTGCGGTACAGTGCTGGCGGTCGGCTTCGGACTTGAAAAGTTGGTTGCAGGTGCGCCCGATTGGCTGCCAACAGCCTTCTATGTCGGTGCCTATGTTTTCGGCGGCTTCTTCACGCTGCGCGAGGCAATCGACAATCTGAAGCTCAAGAAATTCGAGATCGATACGCTGATGCTCGTCGCGGCCGCTGGCGCAGCGGCACTCGGTGCCTGGGCGGAAGGCGCGCTGCTGCTGTTCCTGTTCAGCCTCGGCCATGCGCTCGAGCATTATGCGATGGGTCGCGCCAAGCGCGCTATCGAGGCGCTGGCCGAGCTCGCGCCCGCCAAGGCAACGGTGCGCCGTGAAGGACAGACGACGGAAATACCTGTCGAAGAGCTGGTGGTCGGCGACGTTGTGATCGTGCGCCCGAACGAACGCTTACCCGCCGATGGCTTCGTCATCAAGGGGTCGAGCGCGATCAACCAGGCCCCCGTGACCGGAGAGAGCATCCCGGTCGACAAGGAACCAGTCGCCGATGTCGAGGCAGCGCGCGCGAAGCCAGATGCGGTCGATGCGACATCACGGGTGTTCGCCGGCACAATCAACGGCGTTGCCGCGATCGAGATCGAGGTGACACGGCGCTCCAACGAAAGCGCGCTCGCCAAGGTCGTGAAGATGGTGAGCGAAGCGGAGACGCAGAAGTCGCCGACGCAGCGGTTCACCGATCGGTTCGAGCGCGTCTTCGTGCCGGCGGTCCTGGCTCTGTCGTTCATTCTGTTGTTCGCGTGGGTGGTGGTCGACGAGCCGTTCCGCGACAGCTTCTATCGTGCGATGGCGGTGCTCGTTGCCGCCAGTCCTTGCGCGCTGGCGATCGCTACCCCGAGCGCGGTGCTGTCCGGCGTCGCGCGCGCCGCACGCGGCGGCGTGCTGGTGAAGGGCGGCGCCCCGCTCGAAAACCTCGGCTCGCTGAAAGCTATAGCGTTCGACAAAACGGGGACGCTGACGGAAGGCCGGCCCCGCATCACCGATGTCGTGCCCGTCGAGGGGGCGAGCGATGAGGATCTGTTGACGCTTGCCGTCGCGGTCGAGGGCTTGAGCGATCACCCGCTAGCACAGGCGATCGTCAAGGACGGCCTCGACCGCCTGGGTGGACGCGAGCTGCCCGAAGCGACCGATCTCAAGAGCCTGACCGGACGCGGCGTTATCGCGACCGTCGATGGCGAGACGGTATGGATTGGCAAGGCCGAGATGTTCGGCGTGGAGGGCATCCCCACCCTGAACGCGGCCGCGACCGACGCCATCGCGACCTTGCGTGAGAATGGGCGGACGACGATGGTGGTCCGCAAGGGCGATAAGGACATCGGTGCGATCGGGCTGATGGACACCCCTCGCGAGGCAGCCAAGGTCGCGCTCCGGCGTCTGCGCGAGATGGGCATCACCCGGATGATCATGATTTCCGGCGATCACCAGAAGGTGGCCGACGCCATCGCCAGGGATGTGGGGATCGACGAGGCATGGGGCGACCTGATGCCGGAGGACAAGGTTGCCGCGATCAAGAGGCTTGCCGGCGAAGACAAGGTTGCGATGGTCGGCGATGGGGTCAACGATGCGCCGGCGATGGCAAGCGCGACCGTCGGCATCGCGATGGGTGCTGCAGGCTCGGACGTAGCGCTGGAAACGGCCGACGTCGCGCTGATGGCCGACGATCTCGCGCATCTGCCATTTGCGGTAGGGCTGAGCCGCCACACCCGTGGCATCATCCGGCAGAATGTGTTCGTCAGCCTCGGCGTCGTCGCGTTCCTCGTTCCCGCCACGATCCTGGGCTTGGGCATTGGCCCGGCAGTCGCGATGCACGAAGGCTCGACGCTGCTGGTCGTGTTCAACGCGCTGCGGCTGCTGGCCTACCGCGAACTGGAAAAGCAAGCGGCATGACGGCGGATCGCTACGATACATTGATCGTGGGGGGCGGACCGGCAGGGCTCACGGCGGCGATCTACCTTGCCCGTTATCACCGCCGCGTCGTCGTGGTCGACGACGGCCACAGCCGCGCAAAATGGATACCGCTGTCCCACAATCACGCAGGTTTTCCGGACGGGATCGCGGGCCAGGAGTTGCTGCAGCGGATGCGAGAACAGGCGGAACGCTACGGCGCTACGATCGTCACGGACCGCATCGAGACCATCGACGGCAAAGCCGGTGGATTCGAAGCGCGAGGGTCTACCCTGACGCTCGCCGCGCGTACCGTCCTGATCGCGACCGGGGTCGAGAATCGCCGCCCTGCGCTCGATGAAGACACGCACCGCGATGCCTTGCAGCGGGGGATGCTGCGCTATTGCCCGGTCTGCGACGGCTATGAGGCGACCGGGCTAGCTATCGGAGTCATCGGCGCTAATACGCACGGCGTCGCGGAGGCACTGTTTCTGCGCACCTTCTCTGATCGAATCACGCTTGTTGCGCATGGGACGATCGACCTTGATGCCGACGATCGCGCGGCGCTTGCGCGGGCCGGGATAAAGGTCGCGCCCGAGCCGATGGCCCTGATGGACTTTTCAGGCGATCGGGTCGCGCTCCACTTGACCGACGGCAGCGAGCTGCACTTCGACACGGTTTATCCGGCGCTCGGGTCGGACAGCAACAACGCGCTCGCGCGCCAGCTCGGCCTCCAGCTGAGCGACGACCGCTGTATCGTCGTCGATATCAAGCAGCGCGCGAGCGTCCCCGGCGTCTATGCGGCAGGCGATATTGTTACGTCGCTCGATCAGATCAGCGTCGCGATGGGCCACGCGGCGATCGCCGCGACCGCCCTCCACAACGATCTGCGCAACCGCGACGAGGAGGACACGGCGTCGTGAAATGGCTGATCGTCTTCGATCTCAACGGCACGATTGCGGGCAGCAAGCAGCCCCTGTCGCCCGAGATGGCGGCGACGCTTTCGCGCCTGCTGGCGCGGATTTACCCGAATTTGTCAGAGCAGATCGAGTGATTGGCCAAGACTGTTTCATTGCGAAAGTCGTGGTCAATGATGAGCACGAACTCCAAAGCGTGGTTGATCGCTTCGTGCCGTTCGCATCGACCGATACGGCCATCATCCAATCCTTTCCAGTCGTCCGATGCCTTCCCAAACTCTAGCGGATCGCGCGGCGGACTCTGATGCTAAAACGCTTTATCGCTTCTGGATCGACGTCACTTCCCCGGCATTGCCAATGACGGTCAGGTTGAAACCAACCTTGTCGCCCACGGCAATGCCTTTGAGCAGTTCTGGCTTAGCGGAGAAGCCCATCGTCATCGCAGGCCATTCAACGGCAGGTATCGCGTCATGTTCGAGAGTGATTTTGCCGGATGCCGGGTCGATCGCTGTGACAGTTCCGGTGCCTTTGGCCATTTTCGCCTCAGCGGGCATGGCCATATCAGCCATCGCGTCAGTAGAGGTTTCAGCCTTGGGCGCTTCGGCGGGCTTGCCGCAGGCGGTCACACCGAGTGGCAATGCGAGCAATGTCGCGGTCATCAGTATATTCTTCATGTCGTTTCTCCTTGGTGTTGAACTTCAGTTTTCTGCCTGCGCATCAGCAGGTATGCGGCAGGGATAATCAGCATCGAAAGCAGCGGTGCGGTAAGCATCCCGCCGATCATCGGCGCGGCGATGCGGCTCATCACTTCGGACCCGGTGCCGCTGCCGATGACGATGGGGAACAGGCCAGCAAGAATGACGGCGACCGTCATCGCCTTTGGGCGAACGCGGAGGAGCGCACCTTCGCGGACGGCAAGCTCGACATCTTCGGGCTTATGTTCGGCCAGCGCGTGTTTGAGGTAGATCAGCATCACCACCCCGAACTCCGCCGACACGCCTGCCAGCGCAATAAACCCGACGCCGGTTGCAACCGACTGGTTATAGCCGAGCAGATAGAGCAGCCACACACCACCTGTGAGTGCGAACGGCAATGTCGCCATGATGAGCGCAGCTTCATCCCAGCGCCGGAACGTCGCGTAAAGCAGTGCGAAGATGATGAGCAATGTTGCCGGGACAACGATCTTCAACCGCTGTGTTGCGCGCTCAAGAAATTCAAACTGTCCGGTATAGGCGACACTGATTCCGGGCGGCAGCTTCACCTTTTCTGCCACAGCCCGTTGCAAATCACCGACAATCTCGGTCAGCGCGCGGCCCCGACCGTCGATATAGACCCATGTTGCGGGGCGGCCATTTTCACTGCGCAGCATTGGCGGGCCGTTGGTGATGCGGACATCGGCCACCGTTCCGAGCGTGATTTGCTGGCGTGAAGGCGTCAGCACTGGAAGGTTGATGATGTCGTCCAGACTGTCGCGGATTTCGCGGGGGTAGCGGACGTTAATGGGATAGCGAGCCAGCCCTTCGACGGTTTGACCGATCACCTCTCCTCCAATTACGCCCGATACGATGGCCTGCACATCGGCGACATTCATGCCATAGCGTGCGGCGCTCGCACGGTTGATGGCAACGTCGATATAGCGGCCTCCCGACAGCCGTTCGGCCAGTGCCGAGCTTATCCCCGGCACGGTTTTAGCCACCGCCTCGATCTCACGCGCGGTGCGGTCAATCTCATCGAGGTTCGAGCCGGAAACCTTGATACCGATCGGGCTTTTGATACCCGTCGCCAGCATATCAATCCGGTTGCGGATCGGTGGAATCCAGAAATTGGCGAGGCCCGGCACTTTGACGACATCATCGAGCGCATCAATCAGCTTGTCCTGCGTCATGCCTGCGCGCCATTCGCTCTTGGGCTTGAACCGGATCGTGGTTTCAAACATTTCGAGCGGTGCGGGGTCGGTTGCGGTATCGGCGCGGCCTGCTTTGCCAAACACGCTTTTTACTTCTGGCACGGTCTTGATGAGGCGGTCGGTTTGCTGGAGTAGCATCGACGCTTTGGCCGTCGAAATCCCTGGAAGCGCTGAGGGCATATACAGCAAATCGCCTTCGTTCATTTGCGGCATGAACTCGCCGCCGGTCTGCCATATCGGCCACAGGCTGGATGCGAAGACGAGGCCCGCAATCAGCAAGGCTTGCTTGGGCTTCTCCAATACCCAATCGAGCGCGGGCCGGTAAATGCGGGTCAGCCAGCGGTTAATAGGATTACTGTCTTCAGCGGGAATCTTGCCCCGAATGAGCCAGCCCATCAGCACAGGAACGAGCGTGATCGAGAGGATTGCCGCTGCCGCCATCGCATAGGTTTTGGTGAATGCAAGAGGCGCGAACAGCCGCCCTTCCTGTCCCTGTAACGAGAAAATGGGGATGAACGAGAAGGTGATGATGAGCAGGCTGAGGAAAAGTGCTGGCCCAACTTCGGCAGCGGCATCGGTAATTACGCGCCAGCGTTCCTCGCCTTTCAGTTCGCTGTCAGGGTTTTCATGCGCCCAGCGTTCGAGATGCTTATGGGCGTTCTCGATCATCACAACCGCTGCATCAACCATCGCGCCGATAGCTATCGCGATGCCTCCGAGTGAGAGGATATTGGCGTTCAACCCTTGCACCCGCATTACGATGAAGGCGATCAGGATGCCAAGCGGGAGCGTGAGGATCGCCACCAGCGCCGATCTTGCGTGCCATAGGAACAGCCCGCAGACGAGCGCGACAATCGCAAATTCCTCAAAGAGCTTGGTTGTGAGATTCTCGACCGCACGGTCGATGAGGCCCGAACGGTCATAAGTGGTGACAATCTCGACCCCCTTGGGAAGACCAGCCTTCAATTCTGCCAGCTTGGCTCGCACGCCCTCGATGACTTCGCGGGCGTTCTTGCCCTGTCGCATGACAATAACTCCGCCCGCGACTTCGCCTTCACCATTTAGTTCGGCGATCCCGCGTCGCATGTCGGGACCGATTTGCACCGTCGCGACATCACCGACCGTGACTGGAATGCCACCCGATGCACTGCGCACCGGCACAGCGCGGAAATCATCCAATGTTTTGAGATAGCCTGTGGCGCGGACGACATATTCGGCCTCGGCCATTTCAACGACCGCACCGCCTGTTTCCTGATTGGCGCGTTTCAGTGCGTCGGAGACTTCGCTTGCTGTGACACCGTAGGAGGCAAGTTTTTGCGGATCGACCACGACCTGATATTGTTTGACCATCCCGCCTATGCTGGCAACTTCAGCCACACCGGGAACGGCCTTTAACTCATAGCGCAGGAACCAGTCCTGAATGCTGCGGAGCTGTGCTAGATCATGCCGCCCGGTCTTATCGACCAACGCATATTCGTAAATCCAGCCTACGCCAGTCGCGTCGGGGCCGAGTGAGGCGGTCGCACCCGTTGGCAAGCGACCCTGCACTTGGCTGAGATATTCAAGAACGCGACTGCGCGCCCAATATAAATCCGTGCCATCCTCGAACAGCACATAGACAAAGCTGTCGCCGACGAATGAATAACCGCGCACGACACGCGCTCCGGGAACCGACAGCATCGTCGTTGTCAGCGGATAGGTGACCTGATTCTCGACAATCTGCGGCGCTTGGCCCGGATAGGTCGTGCGGATGATGACCTGCACATCGGAGAGATCTGGCAGTGCATCGACAGGCGTTGTTCGCACCGCGCCGATGCCGATGATTGTCAGGACGAGTGCCGCAACCACGACCAGCCCGCGCGTCTTGACCGACCAGCGGATGATAGCTTCAATCACTTGGCACCTCCGAGCGGGCGAACTTCGATGCCGGTCAGGCTCGCTTCGGAATCGAGCAGGAACTGACCCGACGCGACAACTTTCTCGCCAACGGCCAAGCCTTCGATAATTTCCGTCTGTCCACCGCCTTCACGGCCCGTTCTGATTTCTGCCGGATGATAACGGCCATCTCCCATTGCCAGCATCACGATCGTGCGTGTGCCGGTGCGGATGACGGCTTCGCTTGGAACGAGCAGCGCTGGCCTTGCATCACCGCCAAGCGCCACGCCTGCAAACATGCCTGGGCGAAGACGACCGCCGCGATTGGCAAGCTCGATACGGATGGTGAGCGTGCGGCTGTCGGCTTGTGCGGTGGGTAGGATGGCTATGATCCGCCCGCCAAATGTTTCGCCGGGAAACGCGGTAAGTGTAGCCGCAGCACTTTGCCCAATCCGCACTGCTCCTGCCTGTGCTTCGGGAACAGCAGCATTAAGCCAGACCGTGCCAAGCCCTGTTACCTGCGCGAGCGTTTGCCCCATCGCGAGCGTCACGCCAGCGCGCGCATCAAGGGTCTGGATTACGCCTGAAATCGGCGAAGTGATGGTGATAGTGCCATTTGTTCGCCCGCTACGCTCGACGCTGGAAATGAGGCCGTCGGACATGCCCATCAGCCGCAACCTTTGGCGCGCAGCGGCGGTCAGATCAGATCTTCCCAGACGCTTGACGCTCAAAAACTCAGTCTGCGCGCCGCCCCATTCGGGCAATTGCACATCGGCAATCGGCGCGCCTGCACGCACCACGTCTCCGGGCGCGCGAGCATAGACGCGAGACACGAAACCGCCCGAGCGCGCCTGAATGATCGCTACATCGCGTTGGTTGAAATCAACGTTGCCGGAGACGTTGAGGGTAGCGGCAAGACTTCCCATTTGTGCGGGAACAATACGGATACCCAGATTCTGCATGGCAGACGGGTCAATGCTAACGCCCTGCGCCGCCCCCGAAGCTGCGCCGCCGCCATCTGCACATTTGGGTTCAAGCTCCATATCCATGAACGGCGATTTTCCGGGCTTGTCGAATTTTTGCTGCGGAAACATCGGATCGTAGTAATAAAGAGCCTCGCAGCCATCTGCGCTTTTAGCAGGCGCAGCGGGAGCCTCCCCGCGCTGGCCCAAATAATATCCTCCACTACCTGCAATCAAAGTCGCAGCCAGTATTCCAGCACGCCACCGCGCTGCGTGTGTCGTGTCGGTCATGGCCGATCTCCCGCATAAGTTAAGTTGATACGAATAGCGTCGCGGGCAACTTCGGCCTCGCGGACGAGTAAATCGACTTCGGCCTCGGCAACCGTGAGTGTTGCCAGCAACGCCGTTCCCAGATCGACGGTGCCAGCACCGTAGCTGTCAAAATCGAGCTTTGCCCGCTTCCGGGCAAGCGGCACCAGATTGTCACGCGCATTTTCCATACGCGCATGGTGCATCGCGTGTTCGGCCAGATCGCCTTCCAGCGCCGCAATCGCTTCGCGTTCGCCAGCCAACCGGTCGAACCGCGCGCGTTCGGCTTCGCTTGCCCGAGCCGCAATTTTGGGGTCTTGGCGCTTGCGCCCGAACAGCGGCAGGTCAATCGAGACACCGACCGAGAACAGATCACCGTAGTTGGGTTCACGGCGACCGTAAGTTGCGCTGACCTTCCAATCAGGCGTCTTGTCGGCGCGGGCGAGCCGCGTTTCGGCATCCATCGCGGCAGATTGGGCGTCAAGCGCGCGCAGACTTGGCAGATCGCTTATGCTTGAGAACAACGCGCTGCGGTTGATTGTCAGTTCGGGCGGCGCTCCAGCGACCGATGGGTCGGGATCACCGGTATAGCGTGACAGCCTTGCCCGTGCCTTTGCAATCTCTGCCATCAATGCACTGCGGCGATCATTCACTTGAGCGCGCAATTGGTCGGGTTCGAGGGATTGAGAAGGCCGCGCACTGCCCGAGGTAAGCCGCGCGGTCACCGTCGATTGGAGATCACTGAGACTTTCGTCGAGCAATTTGAGTTCGTTCAGTTGCCGCTCTCCGTAATAGAGATCGACCCAAGCGAGCGCAGTTTCCAAACGGATGTTCCGCGCCTCCACCTTAACCCCGGCTTCGGCGATGCCAATATCAGCACCCGCCCGCGCGGCGCGTGCATGGCGTTTGGCAGGATTGATAAATTGCTGGCTCACGCCAATCGTCGTCATTGTGAAATCGTCGCGATTGAAGCGTCCGGCATCTGGTCCCGTTACTGGAAAGTCACGAATACCGATGTCCAGCGTCGGATCGGGCAGCCGGTCAGCCGCAATCGCGGCAGACTGCGCGGCGGTAACGCTTGCCTCACGCCCTTTCAGACTCGGAGCCTCGCTTTGCGCGCGCTGAAGCGCAGCGTCGAACGTCAGTGGTTCGGCATGAAGCGTTGCAGGCAACAAAAGCAACGCCGCGCCAATAAACTTGCGCATGAAATATCCCCCTTTTACCGTGAGAGCCGAACGGGACCGCCCCGACCCACGCTCGAAGCGCAGACCGGGACGTAATCCGTCAGCCTTTGGAGGGAGAAGAACCCTTGCCGGGCATCATCATGCAATCGGCTGCAGCGACCTTCATCATGTCGCAATCGCAATTGGCCATCTTGGTCTGGTCATCCTTGACCCAGACCCGAACGCGCGATGGCAGGTTCGACTTGTTCGGACCCGGAGTCGGGCGTGATTGCCATTCATAGTGGCCGGCGCCGCGATCATTTGCCGCTTGAGCCGATACGGAGGTGAATGCCGCGAGTGTTGCAGCGATTGTCAGTAAAATTTTCATGTTGAATATCCTTGGTTGAATCAATTTTGCGCCCGCAGCAGCATCAAAGCTGCCGGACGCCTGTTGGTTCAGCCAAGGATAGAGGGGGGATCGGGTATGGGAGCTTCGTTGCGCCCGATCAGGACCGGGCTTGCAGCCAAGTCAAAGGAAGACGTGGCACTGACCGGCGCATCAACGGCAATTGGCAATGTGCCAAGCCCCACCAGTGACGTGCAGCCGACCATCGCAAAGCAGCCAGCCTTCATATCCTTGCAGGGCGGCGCATTGTCGCGCGATTGCTTTCCGGCTTCCATGCAGTCCGCCATACCGGCCATCGCCGAGGCGGCGACGCTCTGCTCCTGCTGCATTTCAGCGCAAGGCGGCGACGCATAGGCCACGCCCTGCCACAAGAGGCCAAGAATGGCCCCAAGCAGCAAGAGATGGCGTAACAGCATTTTCATTTGATACCTAAAATGGCCGGGTGGATGACAATTGTCAATTCGCATTACCGTTCCCGAAGGTTACAGCTCAGAATCCAACCCTCGCAATTACTTGTCCTTACATGGACTTAGGTGTTAATTGGCCATGTTCGCCGGTTTTGTATGTTCCGCTGAGCGTCGCAAGGATCGGGCACCCCTGGAATATATCCCGGTCGCAAGCACTGATTGTGTCGGTGAGAACTGCCTCCATTCGCTTGAGGTCGTCGAGCCGTGCTTTCACATTGTTAAGATTCGACAGCGCAATTGCCTTGGCGTCAGCACAGGCATCAACGCCATCATCCGATCCGGATTTCGTCAGCCTGAGCAGATCGCGAATTTCCTCAATCGCAAATCCCAGCGCGCGAGCGCGCTTGATGAAGCGCAGGCGCTCGGCATCCTCGTAGGTGTAATAGCGATAACGCCCGCGCCGCTCGGCAAGCGGGATGAGTCCGATCCGCTCATAATACCGTATCGTTTCAATGTTGCATCCGCACTGCTGCGAAAGCGGGCCAATTGCAAATACTTGCCGGGTCAATGTCTGCCTTCAAAAAACGCTTGAGTCTGTAGTGGCTACAGACGGTATATGGTAGGTTATGATTCGACAAGGATATTGACATGCCCGACCAACCTAGCCCCCAATTCGACACCGCCAAACTCAGCGGTGCAACGCTGCTCACGTTGAGCGGCATCGGCGCAGCGTTCGGCGTAGCGGCCTGTTGCGCTCTGCCAATAATGCTCGCGGCGGCCGGCATCGGAACCGCCTGGCTAGCCGGGATCGCTTCCGTCACCGCGCCTCAGCGTGATATTTGGATCGCGGTCAGCGCCCTTTCCTTGCTGATTTCGGCCTTCATGCTCTGGCGCACCCACCAAAATGCCGTCCGGTGCGGCGGTGTCGCAGCAAGCTCGCCGCGTTGGTTGAGAATTGCTCTCGCCGCAGGTTTAGTGGCGGGGACGGTTTTGCTAGTTGCAGGCATCGTCTATGTCTGATCCAGCCATAGTCCTCCAATCCATGCTGACCTGCCCCGAATGCGGCACACAGAAGGTCGAAACCATGCCGACGGACGCTTGCTGGTTCTTCTACGACTGCACCGGTTGCCAAAAGCTGCTGCGTCCACTGGCAGGCGATTGCTGCGTCTTTTGCTCATATGGAACGGTAAAATGCCCGCCAATCCAGGAGGGGAGCGGGTGCGACACTTGCGGATAGCAGCCTATGGACTCTGTAGTTGCTACCAAGTTTAGGCGGCTGCTCAGCTCGCGATATGTCGAGAGGCATGTTGGATGACTGGCATTTATTGTGAAAGCGCCTTCAGGAGCGAGACGGACGGTCTTTTTGGTTGCCATGCTCCCGCTTGAGGCAACTTACGTGGTGAATGGCGGCGCCCCAATAGCTTTCGTGGTCGACCGCAGCAGCGGCTGCAGCAATTGCACAGATAACGAAAGCCAATGGTGTCACAGCTATTTCCTAGCCTTGTTCCAGAGGCTTCCGGAAAGCCGCGTTTTGTCTATGGACATCCGCGATCTTTTATCGCTCCCCTATCTGCCTTTTCCAACCAAGTTCCCGCCCTTGTCAGATGGAAGGCCGGCCCCGCCTCCTCCTCAAAGGCTCCGCTGATCCATCCAGTTCAATATCAACGAAGATACCATCATGAAAAGGTCTATTTTAACCGCAGCGGTGCTGCTTGGTTCCAGCTCGGCGGCATTTGCCGCTGCGCCGGATCAGGTTGCATCGCTGGCCATGTCCTGCTGCGATCTCGTGCTCGCTTGCTGTGATGTGGCCATGAGCTGCTGCCCGTAAGGGAATGACCAGAGCATGAGGGCGGGCGTCCGGTCTCTGACCGGGCGCCCGCCTTTTTTATGGATCGCTTCCGCTCGAGCGTGTGCGCGGCAAAGATCCTGTCAAGACTTGTCAATTATGGGAACGGAAGCTTTGTTATCAAAAAGGTTCACCGCATGTTATTACTAGGTGCCTGTTAAATCGGGCTGCGGCGCGTCTCATTGCTGGAAATTGGCTCCCATCACGCTGATCGTCCCGGCCCCAAAAGGATCAACCCGGCCCCGGCGAGGCAAATTGTGGCTCCGATGACATCCCAGCGGTCGGGCCGTGCACCTTCCACCGTCCAGAGCCATGTCAGCGAAGCGGCGATGTAGACACCGCCATAGGCTGCGTAAGCGCGCCCCGCGACGGGCGTATCAACGAACGTAAGTAGCCACGCGAATAAGGCTAAGGAAACCATGCCCGGAAACACCCACCACACGGGCTTGTCGAGGCGCAGCCATGCCCAAAAGGCGAAGCAGCCCGCGATCTCCGCAAGCGCGGCAAGGGCATAAATGATTGCCGTTGGCAGGTTAGACATCGTCATAGCTTCAATCCAAATCTTGGGCCTGCCCAGACCATTGACGCGTAAAGCGCCATTGTCACAATGCACCCCGCAATTAGCGCGGGCCAGAATCCGACACCACGCTTGAGCAAGGCAGAGATGACAAGAAACATCGGTAGGCTCGGGAGCACATACCAGAATGTCGCGGCGGAATGCTCGGCCAGGCCCGCCAAGTCTTGTGTGTCGCGCCAAATCCAGATCATACCCAGCACTGAAATCAGCGGCAACGAAGCGATCAGCGCACCGGTACCGGGATTGCGCCGCGCGGTTTCTGAAACGATCACGATGATGATGGCAGATGCGACGGCTTTGATGAGCAGATAATACATCAAGCTGTGCCCTTTCCGCGCGGGGCCAGGGTTTCTATGATCTTGCAATCGGCCACCGTCCCGTGACGGCAGGACCCAATGACCCGGTCAAGCTCGCCGCGCAGCGCTCTCAGATCGGCGATCTTGCGGTCGATTTCGGTGAGGTGGACGCGCGCAATCCCGTCAACAGCATCGCAGGATTGGTCCTTGTCATCGGACAGCGTGAGCAGTTCGCGCACTGCTTCGAGCGTGAAACCGAGATCGCGGGCGCGGCGGATGAACGACAGGCGTGCCAGATGGTCATTGCCATAGGCACGGTAATTGGCACTTGTCCGTGCCGGTGGCGGCAACAGCCCGATCTTTTCATAATAGCGCACCGTCTCGACTTTTGTCGCCGTGGCGCTCGCGAGCTCGCCAATTTTCATTGCCACTCCTCCGGGCTTGACCCTGTAGTTGCTACAGGGTGTAGATAGAGTGCCGACTCGGGAGTTGTCGAGGAGGCAAGATGATGGCTGATGATTGCTGCAAGGCCGCGTGCGGAACGACGGCAACGTTGAATGACCCGCGCTGGCGCAGGGCTTTGTGGATCGCGCTCGGCGTCAACGCCGGCATGTTCGCTGTCGAGATAGCGGCAGGTGCCGCTGCTGACAGCCGCGCGCTGCAGGCGGACGCGCTCGATTTTCTGGGTGATGCTGCCAATTACGCGATCAGCCTGCTGGTTGCCGGGATGGCGCTGGCATGGCGCGCGCGGGCTGCCCTTGCCAAGGGGCTTACTCTCATCGGCCTGAGCGGTTGGGTCTTGATCACAGCGGTCTTAGCGGCATTGGGCGGAACTGCGCCCCAACCTGAACTGATGGGGATCATTGGCGCGCTCGCGCTCGCAGCCAATGCTGGCGTCGCCATCATGCTCTACCGCTTCCGCACCGGAGACGCGAACTTGCGTTCGGTCTGGATCTGCTCGCGCAATGACGCGATCGGCAATATCGCCGTGATGGCGGCCGCACTTGGCGTGTTCGGTACCGGGACGGCCTGGCCCGACCTTATTGTTGCAGCGATCCTGGCGCTGCTCGGGATCAGCGGCGGCATTCAGATTGTCCAGCAGGCCCGGCGTGAATTGGGGAGCGTTGCGACATGAAGGTTTCCCGATCGACACATATCGCGCTCAAGCCGGAAACTGTCTGGGCAGAAGTCCAGACGGCGGGCCTGTTGCAGCATATCGCTTGGCCGCTGGTGCGCTTCATCCCGGTCGATGACGCGGCGTTCGAGAGCTTTCAGCCCGGCGGGCGCTATCAGGTTAAGCTCCGCCTCTTTGGCATAATTCCCTTCGGGACCCAGTGGATCGTGAGCTCGCTGCATGAACCTAAGGGCACCCAATGGCCCAAGCGACTGCGTGATGATGGCTATAGTGCCCTCATCTCGAAGTGGGATCATTGGATTACGGTCGCGCCGGACAAGGACGGCGGGACGCGTTACAGCGACGAAGTCGAAGTTTCAGCCGGAGTCCTAACCCCGTTCATCTGGGCCTTCGCGCAAATCTTCTATTGGCACAGGCAGCGACGCTGGCGGGGTCTTGCCAAGAGCCT
>NZ_JAPFGW010000021.1:0-38298 GCF_059803595.1 Blastomonas sp. 34TW | reverse complement strand
CCTGCCTGAGGCGCGTTAGGGCAGCGCGCAGGTGACGCACCGCTGCGAACTCGTCTGTTCCTCGTCCCATTGACCGAGAGAACGGCGGGTTCATCAGGATGAGGCTTGGCTGCGCTGCCGCGTCGAGATGGGAGGCTAGCATGGCTCCATCGATCCCTGTCATGGTGGCCTCGGGAAACAGCAGAGCCAGCTTTTCACGCCTGCGGGGATCGATTTCGTTGAGATGCAATGCGCTGACATTGGGCAGAGTTGCCACCAGGGCGCCATGTCCGGCGCTCGGTTCAAGAACGATATCGGTTGGCAGTGGCTGCGCCAAAATCACGGCCAGGCTTGCGAGGTCTGCGGGCGTCGAGAACTGCTGATACCTGATCTGGTCTTCACTTCTGACCGTATGTGTCGGCAGTGCCTCGAAAAGCGCACTGATCTCCGAGATCTGGTGCAGCATCTGAGGCTTGTTCAACAGTCCGGCTATGTGGCGCGTCAATGCCGCCTCGAGCAGGTCAAAAGCGTCCCGTTGGCTCCAGGCGCCGTTTGCGGAGCCCTCCCCGTAGAGCTGGCGCATCGTCTCAAACAGGCGTTGCTTGTTCGCCAGTCCGGTGGCGATGGCGTGCTGGATTTCGGTGATTGCTGCGTCCAGCTTCTGGCTGGATTGTTCAAATAGGTCGGTCACGGTCTGCTCCTGATGCTGAACCGCATCAGGTCATCCCCCTTCCCTCTCGCCTCGGGTTTATGAGCCCGTGATCACTACGGGCTATGCGACAAGGGGTGCCCGGCAGCGACGAGGATTCGGGACCGGCACCATCCCGAAGATATCGGTTTGACTTCTACCGCCGAAAATGATCATAAAACACGAACTGGGTCGCAGAACTGCGATTCATCGAAAGGCAGACGCATGTCCTACACCGTGAACACACTGCGAAATATGACCAGATCCTGCGAAATGATGCGCGATCGGGTCAAAGCTGTGGTGTTCAAACCTGATGAACGCAAGGTCCTGGATATCACGTTTGGGCCTACGGCGGCAGCGGAATTGGTCGGAAGAACGCCTGAAGCGCTTGCCAAGGCAGAGAAGGAGGGACGTCTCGCGCCTCCGAAGCAGCTTAACAATGGCCGTCGCTATTACACGCTCGAAGACCTTACTCATATTCGCAAGGCGCTGAACATTCATCCGGGCAAGCTAGCCCATGAGAATGCGGTCGTAGTAGCCGTGCAGAATTTCAAGGGCGGCGTCGGCAAGAGTACGATTACCAAGCATTTCGCCGATTTTCTCGCACTGAACGGATATAGCGTTCTCGTGATCGACTGCGATCCGCAGGCGTCAACGACAACTATGTTCGACATCCAGCCCGAAGCACTTATCGATGAAGAGGAGACTTTAGGAAACTTCCTGTCGCCTCGCAGTACATTCGATGATTTCAGGAAGGCAATCCGAGAAACCGCTTGGCCTACAATCAAAATAGTGCCGTCAAGCCTTGGCCTGCAGGATGCAGAGTGGGACCTCACGGCAACGTTGACGGAGGGCGGACAAGCAGTGCGCGAGGGACTTCAGCGTCTCCGAATTGGCATCGACAGTATCATCAAGGACTTCGACGTCGTCTTGCTCGATCCTCCGCCGGCCATGGGGTTCCTGGGCCTCAATGTGATGGCCGCCGCAACAGGTATGCTCATCCCGGTTCCGGCAAGGCAGCTCGACTATCTTTCAACCATCCATTTCATGGACACCATCGCCGAGAATATCGAGATCCTCGAGGATCACGGAACGCCTGTTGATTATGGGTTCATTCGCGTCGTCTGCTCGGCCTACACCCCCAGCAAGCCAGGTGAAGCCGACATGTGGAAGATGATGAAGGCCACATATGCCAATTTCCTGCTGAATCAGCCAATTCTGGCTTCTGAGGAAATCAAGAATGCCACTCAAGCATTCCGGTCGATCTATGAAAGCAAGCCTTCAGCTGCGCACGCAACCTACCAGCGTTGCCGGGACAATCTCAACGCAGTCTTCGGAGAAGTTCTGAACGAAATACACGAGCAGTGGCCGTCGAAGAGCATTTCGAGACGGTCATCTGACACGGCAGGGAGTGTTGCAGCGTGAGCCGTCGTTCATTGATTGGCGAGGCCCTCGCCTCCCCTGCCCCTGACCAGCCTTCCGTCTCTGAAGCCAAGGACGCTGCAGGGGCAACTGCATCGCGCAATTTCACAACACGTCGGCTTGAAGGCTTCACGGAAGCAGCGCGGATGGTCAAGCGCCCGACCATCCGGCTCAAACCTGCAGAATGTTCGATCTGGCCGGGAAACGCCCGTGATTACGAACAGCTCACCGAACCCCGTTTGCGATCTCTGATTGAGTCGATCCAAGCAGAAAACGGGAACCGCATCCCAGTAGTCGTGCGTCGTAAGCAGCAAGGTGAGCTGCAGTACGAACTGATCATTGGCACAAGGCGTCACTGGGCTGTCGCGTGGCTCAACGCCAATCACTACCCGGATATCGAGCTCGTAGCGATTATCGAAGATCTCGATGACGAAGCTGCGTTCCGCCTTGCTGATATCGAGAACCGCGAGAGGGAAGATATCTCAGACTTAGAACGCGGTTTGAACTACAAGGCAGCAGTCGACACCTATTACGATGGCCTTCAGGCACGGCTTGCTGAACGCGTGAAGATCTCGAAATCTACGCTCGCCCGGTACATCGGCCTGACAGAGATCCCGCAAACAATCGTAAGCGCATTTGCCTCGCCAATGGAACTTCAGGTCCGGTACGGTGACAAGCTTCTTCCAGCCATACGCAACCCATCGCTGCGCCCCAGGATGGAGGAAGCAGCAAAGCAAATCGCTGCGGAACAAAGTTTCCGGCAATCCGGAGACGAAGAGCCAATTTCTGGCCCTCAGGTTGTTGTCCGTCTGCTCAAGGCAGTTTCGGGCAGGCCTGGCCGTGCCCAGAAAGCCGTAATCGAAGCCGCAGGATCGTCCATTGGTGTCATCGAAAAGGATCGTGCACGAGGGCTCACGATAACGATCAACCCCACTGATTTGAGCGCTGACGAAATCCTTGATGCATTGCGCCCTCTGATTGAGAAGGCGAAGATTCTGAAAAGGCCTGCCCCATGAAGGAGGGTTTTGGACCCACCTATGGCCATGCCTTTACCACTCTGAAAATGTGGCTTTTATCGTTTTATTTCATATGTTTAGCTCACTTGTCCCACATGTGGGACAGCGGCAGATTTACTAGGCGAAGAACGTGAGCGAGAAAGATCAGTCCTCCTCCGGTCGCCGGGTGCAGTTCGAGATGTTCTTCACGCTGCCTGATTTCAGCGATATCTCGCTGCGGGACTATCAGGAGACCATGCAGCGCCCTTTCTTCAGCCTTTCGAAGAAGAAGCGCCTGAAACCCATTGAGTACCTCAGTCCGGACAAGTCGGTCACCGTGCATGTATCAGCCAACCCAGCCTATGGGATGGCGACCATCTGGGATGCAGATATCATGATCTATCTGGCGTCCCACCTCAACGAATTGCGCGAGCGGGGTGACAATGACCTGTCGCCGACCATTCGTGTTCAACCTGGCGATCTTCTCAAGCGAATCTGCTGGGGTGTAAGCGGGCGCGCCTATGAGCGACTGATCGCAGCGCTTGATCGCCTTCAGGCCACGACGATCAAGACGAACATCCGAGCGAACTCCAAATCCCGCGAGACCACATTTTCGTGGATCGATAGCTATACTCATCTCGTTGATGAGCGAACCCAGCGTTCGCTTGGGATGGAAATCACGCTTTCTAAGTGGTTCTTCGACGGGGTCATGGACAAGCGAAATGTCCTTGCGATTTCGCCTCTGTATTTCGAGATAACGAGCGGACTTGGGAAATGGCTCTACCGCGCAGCTCGCAAGCACGCTGGTGGCAATGGGCCAGAAGGTTTCACGATTGGCTTCGAAACTCTTCATCAGAAAAGCGGCAGCGAAAGCTCCCTACCCTCGTTCAAGAACAAGATTCTTGAATTGGCGCGAGCTAACAACCTGCCGGATATCAGTCTGGAGGTCATTGGAGCAGAGACGCCGCGTCCAAAGCTAAAGATGGTGATGCGTCGCCATCTCGAAAAACCTTCTGGAAAAACCGAACATAGTGGCTCTGTCGCCACGGAGAGCAGACCCCAGCGCATTCAGCGCGCAACCCCCGAAAAGGCAGCCAAGGTCAGCCCTCCGCAGGAATTCGTTGATCCTGCCCTCGTGCGCAAGCTCCTTGCAACAACAAGCGCGAGCTTGCGCCCCGAACAGCAAGCCGATGCATCAGCGGCATTGGACAGCAATGCGAGCCAATCTCAGTCACGACGAAGGGGAGGGGGCGCTCAGGACACTCTTGACCCCGAAATCTATCAGGCCATCCGTGCTGAATGTCCTGGTTGGGATCTCGATGTGCTGATGCGGCAATTCGATTCCTTTTTGAACAGCAATCCGCATGAGTTGCCAAGGAACTACTCGAAACGGTTCTACGGCTTCATGAAGAAGCACCACGAGCGCAACAAGCATACGCTTCCGGGCTTTTGAAGATCGCGACCTTCTGCAGGACTTGGTAGCGGCGCCCGGCGCGCTGGTAGAGCTGCCGCTCGGCTTCAGGCCTGATTACGCTCTGCCGCAGGCATAGCGATCTATCGTAAGAATAAGAACAGTCTCATCATGCACGGCAGCTAGCGAACGTGTTTTCGGGAATCACTTCGCTTAGCCCGCCCGATCAGAGGACCGCGTCTACGTTCGGCGCCAGGTAAATAAATCGCTGACTAGGCCCAAGAGTACCGGCATAGACCCTACAGCCGTGCTTCTGCCGTCCATCTTTGACTGAAATCAGCGATCTACTGTGCAGCGCTCAAGCCAGCTGGCAGATCGCCTGAGGCTCCACTTCAGTCACTGCGATCCAGAAACCCGACAGGTCGGCCTTCAATCTGGACGATGGAAAATGCCTCCAAAAACCATTCCTGAAAACACGTTCGACCGGAAATACCACATTTCCGAAAACACGTTCGTTTCAGCCTAGGAGCAAATGGGGGATCAGAAAGTTTGGGATCGGCGCATCATATGTGAATCGGAACGCTAACTGATCCTCTGGCCTCACGCTCACAGCCGCGCTTTCAAAGTTATCAACAGGGCGGGGAGGTGGCGAACGTGTGATCGGGCATCAGATGACGTGTTATTAGAATCTGGCGGTCGTGCTATCAGAAACCGAACATCGTGTTTTCAGATTCGGCATAGCCGCCCCGACTCGCGAGAAATCAGGAGTTTGCAGGCTGATCACGAGCAGGTAACCTCTTAACCTTAGAATCTAAATCCCCTAACGTTCACGCCTGCGGCGGATTTGTTATTGATTTGATTCAAGATTAAGGAAGGCCGACATATCCCTTCGACGATGACCGCTTTGCGTGCGATGCGTACATTCCACCAGAATGGCAACTCGGCAGATTAGCGCTGGTCACAGCCTTAAGATCGATTCCGTGAATCACGACAGGGACCTGTGATTCAAACTTCCGATTGGCCTAACTTCACGTGGCTATCGCATAGTCCTCCGCATGTTAGAGGTTGGACAAAGGGAATGTCAGATCTGGCTCGAAGCCAAAGATCCCGATCTCAATGTTGCAAGGCGGTACGTCATATCTCGAAGCCAGGACCTGTTCGGTGTCACGATTGTTGAATTCTCGTGGGGGCGGATTGGAACGCGTGGACAGCGACGCATCTTATCCTTCGCCGACGCAGGCAGGGCGACAAAGTTCGTAGAACAGTTGCTGCGTCGCAGAGCGACCTCACATCATCGAATTGGCGTTTGCTACCGGGAAGTATTCCGGGGTCCATGATACGTTCACGTGTCCGTTGGGACGATTGCTCCATCGGAAGTTCGAAGGCTGACCATGCTGGCAGTCACCATAGCCGCAACTGATTGTGAAGCGGTTCGCTTGGTCACCCCAAGGCCTCTGGCAAGCTCCGCACGGGTGAGAGGTCCGATGCCGGCTACCAGACGCCAAGCCAGGGGAGCCGTCGAGGAGGCGTACAGGCCTGAAAGTGCTCCCTCAGCCTGCAGGTGAGCCCTTTGCATGGCACGGAGGTCTGCGGCTGCACTCTCAGCGGTAGCCTGAAGCGCACGGCCTAATAGGACGGGCAGGGGTTCCTCGTGAAGTTCACGGAACAGAGCCCGCGGCATGACCCCAGCAAGCGCCATTGGCGCCGAGCCCAGCCCAAACAAGTGTGGCCGCATGGCAGCAGCGAGCGATGCCGCCCAGGCCGCCCCACGCGGTGCCATACGTGTTACCGCGAACCCTCCGACCTGGACCATCTCGCTGCCGCCTTCGAGAAAGTCGATTTCTTCCGTTCTCAGTTCCGTCAGCCATTCAAGCAAGGTGCTCATCGGGTCACGGCTTGGTAGCAGCGCGTCAAGCCGCTCCAGCGCGCGATCGGCGGGCCAATAGGTCTCGGTGAACCCTTCAGAGTGGTTCTTGGCGGCCATGACCAGCTTGGCAGCATGGGCGAGGGGAGGGTGTCCTCGCCGGCTAATCCACGACAAGAACTGACGGCGTTCCTCGGAATACCACGAGCGCACCAGCTCGCTCGCTTCGAGCCCCGGATTGTGTTCAATTCCAAGATTATCAAACGGATAATCGCGCACATGCACGCGCCAGAGGCGCCGAAGTGAGGCCAGCGCAAGGCATTCGGACAACTCGGGTGAGATGAAGGGGAGGGCGCCTTCGATGCGGGCAAGCGTCAGTTGCCAAGGTGCTGGGGCGGATACCATCGGCCAGATAGTATATAAATGGCATAAAAAGTATACCCAGCTTGTACGGTGGGTTTGCTGTCCGATAAGAGCCCTTCACGGACAACACGACAATCTATATAGAGTGCCTCAAATCCGCTGCGACGCCGCCGCTCTCCCAAGGGCAGAACGCCGAAGAAACCAGCGGCGCGATCGAGCATGAAGGAGAGGCGCTTTGGCTGACGGCACCGGGCTGATCGTTGAGGTGCCGATCGATGAGGGCCTCGTCTCGCTCGGACAGGCAATCCCTCCGCAGCTCGCCGCCGAAATCGAGGCCGCCCGTTCCTACAGGGCGCGATCCAAGGCCGCGAACACCGTCCGCGCCTATGACAGCGACTGGCGGCAGTTCGAAGAATGGTGCTGGACGCGCGACCTTGAGCCCATGCCCGCGATGCCCGAGGTGGTTGCAACCTGGCTGGCGTCACTGGCTCAAGCGGGGAGGGCGGACAGTACGATCGGGCGGCACCTTGCTGCCATTGCCTGGCACCACAGGCAGGCGGGGCACGTGGCGCCGCAGCACCGTGATCCCCGCGATGTCATCGCCGATACGCTCGCCGGCATTCGGCGCGAGCAGCGCGCACGGCCGACACGCAAGAAGAGCGCCATTCTGGCGGCCGATCTGGCGCGGATGATTGCGGCTGCAGAAGGATCGAGCCCGAGGGCAATCCGTGACCGTGCGGTCATGGCGCTGGGCCTTGCAGCAGCACTTCGGCGCTCGGAGCTGGTCGCTCTGCAGCTCGCCGATCTCGAGCTCGTGCGCGAAGGGCTCAAGCTGACGATCCGGCACTCGAAGACCGACCAGGAGGGGGAGGGGCAGGTCATCGCAGTTCCGTCGGGCAAGGTGCTCAAGCCCGGTCCCCGCCTCAACGAATGGCTGAGCGTCAGGGGAGGGGAGGCGGGGCCCCTTTTCTATCGAACCGATGCTCAGGGCTTGATGACGAAGGAGCCCATGTCAGATCGCTCGGTTGCTCGCCTGATCCAGCGCTACGCCGAGAAGGTCGGTCTCGATCCGGCTGCGGTCGGGGCGCACTCGCTTCGATCGGGATTCCTGACCGAAGCTGCGAAGGCTGGTGCTTCACTGCCAAAAATGCAGGAGGTCTCGCGACAGAAAAAGGTGGAGGTGCTGCTTGGCTATGTCCGAGATGCGGCTTTGTTTGAGAACCACGCTGGCAAGAGCTTTCTCTAGCCTAGGTTCAGGCTGAAACGCGGTGCCCCAAGGACCAAGGGAGCCACCGCGACACTTACCGCGCGCACATACACCGTGACGGTGGTCTGAAATGTAACCGATTTTGAGCAGAGTCCGACGCCAAGTTGCACTGCTACCCAACTTTGAACCGCTTGGGTCTAGAGTTTTCCGCCACCAGATAGGCACTCTCGTCGCGGAAAAAGATGTCCCGACAAGCCGCATCAACGTTATGAACGCCTTCCAAACCGGGCAGCCAACCATCGCCATGGGCAGCGCCATGATCCAGCTTCTGGCGGTCTTTCTGGCCGGCTCTCGCGCAATTTGAATTCCAAATATGCCATTAATACAATGGGACATTTTCATTTGAACTGCAAATTCAAGCCAGCGCACAGCAACTGCACCTCGTTCGCGCAAGCCGCGACACGTCGATGAAGAAACCCGGCCTCATCCCGAAACCGGCGCGCCAACTGGTTTTCCGGGACGATGCCCAATCCGACCTCATTGCTGACGAGTATGAGGGTCCCTTGCGCAACCGTGATGGTCTCAATGAGTGTGCGGACTGCCGCCGGGATATCGTGATCGCCGATCAGGAGATTGGTCACCCATAGCGTGAGGCAGTCCACCAGCAAGACCCGGTCGGGTGAGGCATGCAACTCGATCGCTTCCGCAAGTTTAAGGGGGGCCTCGACCGTTTCCCATTCCACGCCGCGATCCGCCTGGTGCCGAACGATACGGTTGCGCATTTCCTCGTCGAAAGCTTGAGCCGTAGCGATGAAGACTGGCGACAGGCCGGTCGCCTCGGCTCTGGCCTGTGCATAGCGGCTCTTGCCCGAGCGCGCTCCGCCAATCACGAACAGGCTACGCATCGTCTTTCCCCATTGCGAGTTTCAACAAACCATCCACATCGAGATGATGTTCAAGCTCAGCCGCGATCGCATTGAGCGCGTCATCCACCTTCGCATCATGGTCGATCCCGTCCGACTGCGCGCCGAGCATGCCGAGCAGAGCTGAACGCAGCGCCGTGCTGGCAAATGCTCCGTGGACGTAAGTGCCCGTGACTTGCCTGTCTGCACTGGTTGCGCCGTCGGGCCGCCCTTCGCCGAGCAGCGCAAAGGGGTGACGGCAATCGGGACCGCTGGTCACGCCCATGTGCATTTCAAAGCCGGTGAAGGCTTGATCGAGCGCAGTGCCTGCAACCTGGCGCAGCGCCTTATCTCCGGTCAGGACCGTTTCGACATCCAGCAGACCCAGACCGGGGATATCTTCAGGTGGTCCCTCGATCCCTTCCGGATCGGCGATGCGGCGGCCGAGCATCTGATAGCCGCCGCAGATGCCCAGGACCTTTCCACCGCGCCGATGATGCGCAAGGATATCAATGTCCCAGCCTTGTTCGCGCATCGCCTTCATATCAGCGATCGTGGCTTTTGATCCGGGCAGGACGATCAGCGCACAATCACCGGGGATGGGCTGGCCTGGCGGTACCATGACCAGTTCGACCGAGCTTTCCGCTTTGATCGGATCGAGATCGTCAAAATTGGCGATCCGGGGGATGATCGGGCAGGCGATTTTCAGGCGACCGGCGGTTTCGCGTGCGGTTCGTTCAAGCACGACCGCATCTTCGCTTGGCAAATGGGCAGTGGCGCGCAGCCAGGGCACCACGCCATAGCCTCGCCAGCCCGAAAGCGCCTCGATCTGCCGATAACCGTCGGCAAAGAGCGCCGGATCGCCGCGAAACTTGTTGATGAGAAAACCCCGGATCATCGCCGCGTCGTCCGGGTCCAATACCGCCCTCGTGCCAACGAGCGCAGCAATGACGCCGCCGCGATCGATATCGCCGACCAGCACGACTGGCACACCGGCAGCACGGGCAAAGCCCATGTTGGCGATGTCGCCTGCCCGCAGGTTGATCTCCGCCGGCGAGCCGGCGCCTTCAACCACGACGACATCGCACTGCGCCTGCAGCCGGTGCCAGCTTTCCATGACCTCGGGCAGCAGTTCGCCACGCTTGTGCCGGAAATTGCCACCGCCCAGCGTGCCGCGGACCTTGCCGTGAACGACCAATTGCGATGTGTGGTCGGCCTGAGGCTTGAGCAGTACCGGGTTCATGTCGGTGTGCGGTTCGACCCGGCATGCTAGAGCCTGCAAAGCCTGGGCGCGGCCGATCTCGCCGCCATCGACGGTAACCGCAGCATTGTTCGACATGTTCTGGGGCTTGAACGGGCGAACGCTCAGCCCGCGATTGGCAAGGGCGCGGCACAGCCCGGCAACCAGCACCGATTTCCCGACATCGGAACCCGTGCCCTGCAACATCAGAGCGCCCATACGATATCCTTCCAGGTGAGAGCGGCCACGATGGCCCAGAGCAACAGGCAGGCGCGGACATAAATGCGCAAAGCGCGCCTGACGTCAGCAGCGCCAGCATCGCGCCGCCCGCTGCCGATCCAGTCCTTGGCATGGGTCACACCATCGTAGGACACTGGTCCCGCGAGCGCGAGATCTAGCGCGCCCGCCATGGCCGCCTCGGTCCAGCCTGCATTGGGTGAGGCGTGGCGGCGGTGATCGCGCCACAGCGTGGCCCACCCTCCGCCGCCGGCAAGACATACCACGACGCCGCCAAGCCGAGCCGGCAGCAGGTTCATCACATCGTCCGTGCGCGCCGCAGCCCACCCAAAGGCGCGCCAGCGCGCTTCCTTATGGCCGATCAGGCTGTCTGCCGTATTGATCGCCTTGTAGGCCCAGACGCCGGGCAGGCCGCCGATAACCAGCCAGAACAGCGGCGCGGCGATGCCGTCGCAAAAGCTTTCGGCCAGACTTTCGATTGCAGCTCGTGCCACACCCGCGCGATCAAGGGTGTCGGTATCACGCCCGACGATCATGGAGACGGCATGGCGCGCACTTTCGAGATCATTCTGCTCCAGTGCGACTGCGATGGGAAGAACATGATCGTAGAGGCTGCGTTGGGCCAGAGCGGGCCAGGCCAGTGCTGCGGCACCAAGCCACCAGCATGAGCCCAGCAGGTGCCGGGCGAGCGCGGTAAGGCCAAGTCCAGCCCCGATTGTCAGCACCAGCAGTATCAGAACGGTCATGACGCCGAGCGTCTTGCGTATGCCGTCTGAGTGAGTTGGCCGGTTCCATGCGCCTTCGCAGGCATTGATGATCCGGGCAAACAGGCCGACCGGATGTCCGACACGGCGATACAGCGCGCCAGGCCAGCCAATGGCAGCATCCAGCACCAGGGCCATGAGCGCGAACGGTTCAGCCATGGTCTTCGAGCACGGCACAGAGACGCTCCATCGCCTCGTCGTTGGCGGGCAGGCCAAAGCGTAACCAATCCGGTTTATCGGCGAAGGGGCGGCTGAGGATCGCAGCCCGGGCAAGACGTTCAAACAGGTGTGACGCGTCCGGCGTCGTTATCAGCCGGAAGAGTGGGCATGCGCCGCTTGCCAACAAACCGAACGAGGCCAAGCGCTGATCGAAGCTGGTGGCCTCGGCGATGAGGCGCTCCCGCATCGCGTCCTGCCAGGCGATATCCTGATAGGCGCGGGTGCCGATGGCGATCGCAGCCGCCGAGACCGGCCAGGCACCTAGCTGCTTACGCAGACTCGCCAGGATCGGACGAGGGCCCAGCACAAAACCGAGCCGCAATCCGGCGAGGCCAAAGAATTTCCCGAAGGACCGAAAGATCAGGAGTCTGTGCCGATCATCAACTTGGTCGGCGAAACTGTGGTCGGGGTGGCAGTCTGCAAAGGCTTCGTCGATTACCAGCCACCCTTTCCGACCACGCCGCACCAGAAGATCGCTCAAGGCTTCCCGAGAAAGCAGGACGCCATCCGGGTTGTTGGGGTTGGCAAGGATCAGGCTTGATCCATCGGCCAGCGCCAGATTGCCAAGCGTTACGGGATGGCTGGAGGCCGCCATCTCGCCGTGGGTGCGATAGGATGGAACGGCGTGGCAGACGTCATCGCCCAGCACCCTGCCGGCGAGGCGAAGGCCAACTTCGGTGCCTGGCACCGCGCAGACATGATCGGCATGACACCCGAAGCTGGCGGCGGCCGCTTGCTCCAGCGCGCGCAGGGCCATTTCGTCTGGCAGGGCACGCCAATCGATCTCCACCGCCCCTGCACCGTGCCAGACATGCGGATTGATCCCGGTGGAAAAATCGATCCAACCACGCGCATCGTCGCCGAAATGCGCGCGGGCCGCAGAGAGGCCGCCGCCGTGCCATGTCCAGCGATCGCGGGTCATGCGGCCGCCATCACGACAAGCGCCAGCAGCAGCGCCGCCTCGATCAGTTCAATTCCGGCGCCGTGTCCATCGCCCGAGATGCCGCCAATAGCGCGCTTGATCCACAGGCCCCATAGTGCCGCAGCAGGAACCGCAATGAGCAATGCAGGAAACGCCACCGTGGTGGCGAGAAGTACTGCGGCCCACAGCGCCAGATCGATCGGCCTGATCGCGCCCCGAAAGCGCGCACCAAGGCCATCGTGCAACGGCGATAGCAACAAGGTCCATGCCAGCGGCGCGATGCGCGCGGCGACCGGCACCCAGATCAGTGCCAGAAACTGGCTGTGCTCGATCATGCCATGCAGCAGCACGAGCTTGGTCAGCAGTTGCATGGTGATGGCCGTTACGCCGAAGCTGCCGACATGCGGATCTGCCAGGACGGCCAGGAGCCGCTCGCGGTCCTTGTGGGCCGCGCCGCTGGCATCGGCCATATCTCCCAGACCGTCCAGGTGAAGGGCTCCGGTGACGAGAACCCAGGCGATCAAGGCGGCAAGGGCTCCGGTCCAGGGATCGGTCCTTGCTCCAACCCAGGCGGCCCCGGCAACGATAAGGCCAATCACCAGCCCAGCAGCTGGAAACCAGCGCATGGACTGGGCGAATTCCTCGGCAGAAACCGTGAGCCGGGGTGTCGGCAAACGGGTGAGGAACTGGAGTGCGATGAGGAAGCCTTTCATGCGATCGGGCGCTTCATGTCCAAAGGCCCGCGATCTGGGCTGAGCGCGGCGTTCCCGGCCAGACCCGCAGGCTGATCAGCGCGGCATAGGGAAGGTCAAACGCCCAGACCTGCCGCTGTCCGAAGCCGAACAGGCTGGCCAGCGCAGCCCGGATTGCTCCGCCATGCGTTACGACCAGCGTGTCTTGCGGCGGGATTGCGGCCAAGGCCGCTTCCACGCGCGAAACCAGAGCAGACCAGCGCTCACCACCGGGTGGCGGATTGGCGTCCGGGTCGTCCCAGAACGCGCTGATCGCGGCACTGTCGACCTTAGCGGGTGCCAGACCGTCCCAGTCGCCGAAGTCCAGTTCGCGCCACCGTGAGTCGAGGATCGGGTGCAGCCCTCTTGGATCGGCGATAGCTCTTGCTGCCTCTGCCGAGCGCTGGAGATCGGAACATACAATCGACTGGAACGACAGTTCCTCGACCTGTGCCACGCATGATGCGACGCCCTCGGGCGTCGTAGGCGCATCGGTCCTTCCGAGAAGCAGACCGGGGTGGATGGGCTCGCCATGCCGCATGAGGTGCAGGAAAAACTCGCTCATACGCCAGCAGCCACGCCAGCTTCGGCAAAAGTGGCCATCTGGTTGTGTGCGGCGAGAGCTGAACGCACGATCTGGGCCGCGACCGCAGCGCCGCTCCCTTCGCCCAGGCGCATGCCCAGAGTGAGGAGCGGTGCGAGACCGAACCGCTCGAGCAACCGTTTGTGACCAGGTTCGGCCGAACAATGCCCTGCCAGGCAATGGTCGACAATTGCAGGTTCGGCGGCAAAGATCGGCGCGATGGCAGCGCAGCAGATGAAGCCATCCAGGAGCACCGGCACCCGAAGTTGCCTTGCACGGACAATTGCACCTGCCATTGCGGCTATTTCCCTCCCGCCCAGACGCCGCAGGGTTTCGAAAGGCGTTGACGGTGCAACCTGATGGAAGACGAGTGCCGCTTCGATTACACCGATCTTGCGCGCCACGCCCGCCGGATCGAGCCCCGTTCCCGGGCCGACCCATTCGCCTGCACCGCCTCCCAGCGCCTTTGCACAGAGGGCTGCAGCGGCCGTGGTGTTGCCGATGCCCATCTCGCCAGGGACAAGGAGATCAAGGCCGGCTTCGACCATGGCGGCCCCGGAAGACAGCGCGGCAAGGCATTCGCTTTCGGTCATGGCCGGGGCTGAGGTGAAATCGGCGGTTGGCCGGTCAAGCTCCAGCGCCAGCACCTGAAGATCGAGCCCGGCAGCGGCACACAGCGCGTTGATGGCAGCGCCACCTGCTTCAAAATTGGCCACCATCTGGTGGGTGACTTCGGGAGGAAAGGCGCTCACGCCCCGTGCCGTGACGCCATGATTGCCCGCAAACACGACTGCACGCCCCCGTTCCAGCCGGGGTCTTTCGTGGCCTTGCCAACCGGCCATGAAGATCGCGATCTCTTCCAGCCGTCCCAGGGATCCTGGCGGCTTGGTCAGTTGCGACTGCCGGTTGCGCGCGCTGGCCATTGCTGTTTCATCTGGCGCAGGCATATCGGCAATGGCAGCATCAAAGGCATCGACGGAAGAAAACGTGCTCATTGCGCGACAAAGCCCGGCGGCGGTGTGCGGGTGATGAAGTGGCCTTTGACGCCCTGCGGCCAGTCCTTGAACGGAACCCGGCCATGTTCGCTTTGCGCATAATGGACGGCATAATCGAGGATGGCAGCGGCGGCATCTTCATCGGGAGTGAAGCGGCCCAGAACATACCCGACTTTGCCTGGCGCACGAAGATGGACCGTGCAGAATTCGCTGCAGGCGAACAAGCAGGGCATTTCCTGCACCGCGATACCGGAATAGCGTTCATCGCGTGCCTGCACGGCGCGCAGGGCCTCGACCATACGCGCGCCACCACGCACACCGGCGTCATCCTCCTTTGCGGTGCTGCTGTGTCGGCAGGTGTTGCATGCTACTACGGCAGGGCCGTCCTCGACGGGGATCAACATAATTTCTTGCTCCATAGATTGGGGGTCATCGGTCGAACACTCGGTTGGTCACAGGTTCCCGGGCTTGCCAGCCCCGCCGCTCCAATTCGGGTGTCTGGGACGGGTCCTGGGGGTATCCGAAGCACAGCAGTGCAATCAGCGACCAGTCGGCGGGTACGTCCAGCAAGGCGCGGATGACACCGGGCTCGAGGATCGATACCCATCCGACGCCAATGCCGCGGAGCCTTGCCGCCAGCCAGAGTGTGTGGATCGCCAGCACGCATGAATAGCGCAACATCTCCGGCATACTGACAATGCCAAGTCCATGGCCTGCTTTGGGCTGCTCATCACAGAACACCACGATCAGTTCCGGGGCTTCGCGAAGGCCATGCAGCTTGAGCGAACGATACAGTTCCTGCCGGGCTTGGCAGGCATATTGCTGCGCTGCTTGTGCGTTCTGTGCATCGACATGGTCGGCCAGCGCCTGACGAAGGGTGGATGAACGCACGCGCACGAACCGCCAGGGCTGCGCATTCCCGACCGAAGGCGCGAGGGAGGCACACTCCAGCAGCGCACACATCTCCTCTTCCGCGACAGCACGGGCTTCGAAGTGCCGCACATCGCGTCGCCAGCGCAGCAGCTGCGCAAATCGAGCCGCGAACTCGGCATCGAACTGGGGCGGCAGATCGCTCAGAACTCGATCCCTGCCTGCGCCTTCACGCCCGAGCGGAAAGGGTGCTTGATCATGGTCATCTCGGTGACGAGATCGGCCGCCTCGATCAGTGCATCGGGCGCATTGCGTCCGGTGACGATGACATGTTTCATCTCGGGTTTCGCGGCAAACGCCTTAAGAACCTCATCCAAGGGCAGGTAGTCATACCGAAGGACGATGTTGAGTTCGTCGGCTACCACCATCTGGTAAGCCGGATCGGCGATCATGCGGCAGACTTCATCCCAGGCAGTACGTGCCGAAGCGATATCGCGTGTCCGGTCTTGCGTATCCCAGGTGAAACCTTCACCCATCGGCTTGAACTCGACATTTTCCGGGAAAGCGTCGAACACCGTCTTTTCGCCTGTCGCCATCGCGCCCTTGACGAACTGGACGACCCCGACCTTCATGCCATGTCCTATTGCGCGCACGACCATACCGAGTGCAGCGCTTGTCTTGCCCTTGCCCGTGCCAGTGTGAACGATCAGCAGCCCCTGCTCGCGGGTCTTGGTGGCCATCATGGTGCTACGCGCAGCCTGGATCTTGCGCATTTTCTCGGCATGGCGCGCATCTGCGCTTGCAGCTTCTTCTTCGCGGTCAGCAGGCATCGGCTCGTTCCTTTCGCATCAGGTAGACATCCATGATCCAGCCGTGGCGAGCGCGCAGTTCCGCGCGGCGCGCGGCAATCTGCGGCGCAGAATCGGCAAGTGGCCCATGCACCAGTGCTTCTTGCGACATGCCCAGATAGGCACCCCACCAGATCGTGATGCCAGCAGGATCGAGGACTTCGAAGGCGCAGCCGGAATCGAGCATGACGACGATCGTGTGCACTCCCAGCGGCCAGCCTTCCCGGCGCAACCTGCGGCCGGTGGTGATCGTGACAGGTTCGGCCAAGGCGTTCAGCGGGATGGCGTGAGCAGCCGTAAGAGCCTGAATGCTGGTGATACCGGGTTCGACGCGAACAGTTAGGTCGACCCCAGCCGTCCGGAGCCGATCGGCAATACGCAGTGTGCTGTCGTAAAGCGACGGATCGCCCCACACGAGCAGCGCGACCCGCCCACCATCAGGAAGGTGAACTGCTATCTGCTCTGCCCAAATCGCTGCAATCGCATCGTGCCAATCGTCGACGGCCTGCGTGTAGTCGCCATCCTGTCGGCGAACGGGCATGTCGAACTCGGCCATGCGGACCGGTGAGGCCAATGCGGCGCCACAGATGGAGTGGCGCAGGTCCAGGAGATCTGATTTGGCATCGCCTTTGCGGGGCAGCAGAATGAGATCGACCGCGTTGATTGTGCGTATTGCAGCACGCGTCAGGTGGTCGGGATTCCCGGTGCCTATGCCGATCAGATGGAGGTGGATCATGCCTCCTCCATCATGGGGCCGTAGATCACCAGTGCGGTTGCATCCGATCCGCCGTCGGCAAGTGACCGAGCAAGTCCGGCAATAGTGCTTCTGGTAAGTCTTTGGTCCGGTCGGCTAATGTTTTCTGCCAACAAGGCTGCAGTATCGTCCGCAAGTCCTGCCGCGACAAGCTGCGCAGCAAGCGCCGGAAATGTGCGCTTTGGCATGAAGACGACCGTTGTGGCACAAGGGTCGGCAAGCGCTGATAGATTGAGGTCTTCGGGTAAAGTGCCAGTCTTGCCATGTCCGGTTACGAACTGGACGCGTCTAGCGTGCTCGCGTCGTGTCAGTGGTATCGCGGCAGCTGCCGCTGCGGCGGTCGCCGAGCTGACGCCAGGAATGATCTCGAACGAGATTCCCGCATGGCGAAGCGCCTCAATTTCTTCTTCGAGTCGGCCGAACAAGCCAGCATCTCCCGATTTGAGCCGGATGACATGCTTCCCGGCCAGGGCATGGTCCACCAGAAGACGGCTGACTTCGGCCTGACTTGGAGATGGCCGACCGGCGCGCTTGCCTACCGCTACCAGTTCAGCGTCATCGCGCGCGCGGGCCAGGATCGGTCCCGCAGCCAGATCATCAAACAGGACCACCTGCGCTGTCTCAAGACGAGAAACGGCTTTAAGGGTCAGCAGCTCGGGATCGCCAGGGCCCGCACCCACAAATGATACGAACCCTTTCACGATGCGTTCGCGATCATGTGGAAGAAGGTTCCGGTCACGCGGCCGCGATACGAGCCTGTTTCGGCAACCGCGACGCCATCTGCATCGGTTACACATGCCAGCGCTGCGTCTGTCTGCTCGAGGATCGTCGAGTAGTGGAACTCGTGGCCGCGCAGTCTTTTGCCTTTGGCCAGTCCGGCTATCGGTGCCAGCAGTTCGGCCTGGCGATAGCCGAGATGCATCTTGCGCTGTGCATAGCTGGTAACAAGCCCCAGCAGGCCGGCCATACGATGCCGTTCTCCCGACTTGTCCACCAAGGCCTCGCCCAGAACCATGTAGCCGCCGCATTCGCCGTGGACCGGGCGGGTCTTGGCGTGATGGCGCAGGCCGGTCAGGAAGTTCGTCGCTGCAGCGATGGTCCCTGCGTGCAATTCCGGATAGCCGCCCGGCAGCCAGACAAGATCGGCATCGCGGGCAGGGGCCTCGTTTGCCAATGGCGAGAAGGGCATGATCTCCGCGCCAGCCCGCCGCCAACCTTCGAGCACATGGGGATAGACGAAGGAAAAGGCGGGATCGCGGGCGATGGCAATCCGCTGGGCAGGGGGAAGCGGCAGTTGGCCGGGGGCCGGAGGCGGGGCGCTGTTGCTGCTGGCGGCATGGCGGATGGCATTCAGATCGACATTTGCACGCAGAAATGCGGCATAGTCCGATATCGCCCGCTCGAGATCGGGATGCTCGACAGCCTGGACCAGACCGAGATGGCGTTCTGGCAGGGTGAGATCGCCGCGCCGGGGCAGGGCACCCAGCACAGGCATGCCTATCGCTTCCATCCCCCGGCGCACCAGCCGTTCATGGCGGGGACTGGCCACCCGGTTCAGGATCACGCCTGCAAACGGCAGCGTGTCATCCAGATGCTTGAAACCGAGCGCCGTTGCAGCGGCGGATTGGGCTTGTCCGGACACGTCCAGCACCAGCACAACCGGCCAGCCCATTGTCCGTGCAATGTCCGCACTGGCGCCATTGCCAACGGCACCCCGGCTCGCGACACCATCGAAAAGGCCCATCGAAGCCTCGGCAAGCACCATGTCCGCGCCAACAGCCTCTCCCGCGATTGCAGCGATCAGCTCGCCATTCATGGCCCAAGTATCGAGGTTGAACGACGCACGGCCGCAGGCGGCGCGGTGAAAGGCGGGATCGATATAGTCGGGACCGCTCTTGAAGGGCTGGACCACCGCGCCGTCTTCAACCAGCGCTCGCAGCAGGCCCAGCATGACCGTAGTCTTGCCCGTTCCCGATGCCGGAGCGGCGATCATCAGGCCTGAAACGCTCATTCCCCGGCTCCTGCAAAGCGCGAGCTCGCATCCTGTGGGCGGAAGCGCCGGTCGTAGCCGTGGGCGTAGAGGCTGCTTTGTGCGAAGTCCTCCGCCCCCAGCACCCGTCCGACAAGGATCAGCGCGGTTCGTTCCATGCTGCCGGCGATGGCTGTTTCGACGGTGTCGAGGGTGGCCCGGACGATCCGCTGGTCGGGCCAGCTGGCGCGCCAGACGACCGCAACGGGGCAATCCGCGCCATAGGCGGGAGCAAGATCGGCCACGACCCGCGCGAGGTTGTGGATCGATAGATGGATAGCCAGAGTCGCGCCCGTCACAGCGAAATTGGCGAGGCTCTCGCTCTGCGGCATCGCGCTGGCCCGCCCTGGCGTGCGCGTGAGTACCAGCGACTGGCCGAGCTCGGGCAAGGTCAGTTCGGCTTCCAGAGCCGCCGCTGCCGCCGAGAAGGCGGGAACACCCGGCGTGACCGTAAACGGAATGTCCAGTGCGCGCAGGCGGCGCAATTGTTCGCCCATTGCCGACCAGACGGACAGGTCGCCCGAATGGAGGCGGGCAACATCGCACCCTGCGGCGTCAGCCTCCGCTATCTCGGCGATGATCTCGTCCAGCGTCATGGGCGCGGTGTTGACGATGCGGGCACCGGGCGGACAGTGATCGAGTACAGCCACGGGAACCAGCGAACCGGCATAGAGGCAGACCGGGCTGGCGGCGATCAGGTCGCGCCCTCGCAGGGTCAAAAGATCGGGTGCGCCGGGGCCGGCGCCGATGAAGTGGACGGTCATGGCTGTGATCCTTCGGCAATGGCGCAGCTGGCCATGCGATCGGGCGAGATGTGGCGCGTGCGCAAAAGGCGGGCGCCCGGACCAGCGGCGACCAGCGCGCAGGCTTCTGCGACACTGCCGGTCGCGCGTGCCTTCAGGCTGGCGGCAGAGCTGGTGGGCGTAGGCGTGGTGGACAGGGACGCCGATGGGATGCCGGTCATCGGCAGTCCCAGTGCCTCTGCAAGCGGTACCAACGCAGACGTCTTGTCGATGGCGGTCGCCAAATGGGTTATAGGGGGCAGCCCGTCCTGCGCCAGTTCCAGCGCCGCCCGCAGCGAAGCGAGGCCTGCGCCGCGCCGAAAGCCGAAGCCAGCCACGATCATAGCGTGACGCTCCACTGTACCACGGGATAGCGCCCCTTCCAGCCATGCCGCTGGCCAAGGGGCACGGCATCGGCCAGTTCGATCCGCAGCAGACTGCCGCCCTTTGCGCCATGCCAACGGGTAAGAGCGGCTTCAGATTCAAGGCTCACGGCGTTCGCCACCAGCCGCGTTCCATCAGGCAGCCGGGCCCAGAGGGCATCGAGCAGCGGGTCGGACAAGCCGCCACCGATGAACACAGCATGCGGATGGGGGCCTTCCGGCAGGCCTTCGGGCATCCGGGCATTGATCACATCCAACCGGTCTACACCCAGAGCCTTGGCGTTTGCGCGGGCGCGGCCGGCCCGTAGCGGATCGGCTTCGAACGCGGTCGCCCGGTTGGCGGGATGAGCCAGCAGCCATTCGATCGCGATTGACCCAGAACCCGTGCCGATATCCCAGAGCCATTCACCGGCACGCGGGGCGAGGGCCGAGAGGGTCAGGGCGCGCACCGGGGCCTTGGTGATCTGTCCGTCGTGATCGAACCACGCATCCGGTCTGCCGGATGTGACGGGCAGGACATTGCCTGAACCGGCGAACGCGATGCCCACGGCAACGGGATGGGCAATGTCTGCGAACGGCAGGGCTTGCGCGGTCGTCACGCGGAGGCGTTCATGGGGGCCGCCCAGCGCTTCCATCACATGAAGCGTCGATGGGCCGAAGCCCTTGCTGGTCAGATATTGCGCCGCCGTGGCAACGGCATCGCCATCGCGCAGCAGGACAATGGCGCGCTGGGCGGGTGCGATATGGGGGCACAAGCGGTCCAGCGGCGCTGCGTGCAGGCCGAGGCAGGCCGTTTCCTCGATCGGCCAGCCCAGCCGGGCGGCAGCAAGGCTGAAGGTCGATGGCGCGGGGTGCGCAACCCATTCCGCCGGACCGAGATGGCGCGCAAGGCTTGCGCCTGCGCCGAACCAGAACGGATCGCCCGATGACAGCATGACCACCCGCCGCCCGCGATGCGCCAGCAGTTCGGCTATGCCGTCGGCAAAGGGAACTGGCCATTTGAAGACCGCGCAGGTAAGCGCGGGAAGCAGCGCTAGATGGCGCGCCGATCCCATGACCAGTTCGGCCCTGGCCAGCGCGGCCCGGCCCGCTGAGCACAGGCCGTCCACGCCGTCTTCACCGATGCCGATGATCGTCAACCATGCGCGAGGGTCCATGTCAGCCATGCCGAATGTTCTCCTGCTTGGCGGAACAACCGAAGCGAGCGCACTGGCGCGCCTGCTTGCGGCAGCGCAGGTTGCGACGACACTCAGCTACGCGGGCAGGACCGACAACCCGCGGCCACAGCCGGTGCCGATCCGCGTCGGCGGCTTTGGTGGGGTGGCGGGGCTTGTGGCCTATCTCCAAGACCATCGCATCACGCATCTGGTCGATGCGACGCATCCCTTTGCCGCGACTATGAGCGCACATGCCATAAAGGCCGCGCGGATTGCCGGGATTGCCCATATCGCCTTGACCAGACCCGCATGGGAGGCCGGGTCGGGCGATCGCTGGACATGCGTGAGAGACACTGCCGCTGCGGTGGCCAAACTTGCGGGCACGCCGCGCCGCATCCTGCTCGCGCTGGGCCGAATGCATGTGGAAGCCTTTGCCGCACAGCCGCAGCATCACTACCTGCTGCGCTTTGTTGACCCTCCGGCTGCGCCCCCAGGCCTGCCCTCCCACGACCTTGTCATCGATCGCGGGCCGTTTACGGCTGAAGGTGATCGGCTGCTGATGCAGTCTCACATGATCGACCTTGTTGTGTGCAAGAACGCCGGTGGCACGGGCGCCGAGGCAAAGCTTGTCGCTGCGCGCCAGCTCAAGCTTCCGGTCGTGATGATCGACCGCCCGGTGATCGGTGACCGGATCGAGGTCTGTCGCGCAGAAGATGTGCTGGAATGGCTTGGTCATGAGGCCACTTCCGCAACGGACCGGGGCGTATAGAGGATAGGGCCTGCCGCACGTTCGATGATCCGCGTCCGGCTTGATCCCACGATCACCGTGGTGCGCATGTCGGCCATTTCATCGTGCGCCTTGCCCAGCGGCACGATGCGCAGATCTTCCTGCGGCGTTGTGACGGCGCGGGCAAACAGCATCGGGCGATCATCGCCGCACAGCTCCTTCAATAAGGCCAGCGCACGGGCGAAGCCTTCGGGACGTGCCTTCGAGCGGGGGTTGTAAAGCGCCAAGGCAAAGTCCGCCTCCACGGCCAGCCGCAGCCGCTTTTCGATCATGGCCCAGGGTTTCAGGTTGTCGGAAAGATTGATCGCGCAAAAATCGTGACCCAGCGGTGCCCCGGCCCGTGCACTGGCGGCCAGCATGGCGGTGATGCCCGGCAGCACCCTGATATCCAGCGTCCGCCAGCGGGAAGGACCTGCCTCAAGCGCTTCGAATACCGCCGAGGCCATCGCGAACACCCCCGGATCACCTGACGATACGACAACGACCCTGCGGCCCTGCGCCGCAAGATCGAGCGCCAGAGCGGCGCGGTCGAGCTCCACCCGGTTGTCCGAGGGGTGAAGCGTCAGGCCTTCGCGTGCAGCTATCCGGGCGACATAGGGAATGTACCCGATCACGTCCGTAGCCCCGGCCAGCGCGGCGGTGACTTCGGGTGTGACGAGTGCCTCGTCTCCTGGTCCCAGACCGGCGATTGCTAGCCAACCCTTGTCCTTTTCCCCGGTCATGGTCGCCTCCCCTGACCATGGATCAGCAGGATCGAGAAATAGGGGGTCACCGCCTCAGCCTCGGCCAGCATGGTGACGCGCTGTCCGGGCATCGCTGCGTGTTCGACCAGCCATGCCGCATCCATGCGCCCGGCGGCTGCCACGGCGCGGCGAAGCTTGGGCAGGTTCCGACCGATCTTCATCACCACCAGCGCGTCAGTCTCGCGGATCCGGCGGGCAAGCTCGGCTTCCGGCAGCGTGGCCATGACCACGGTCATCACATCATCGCCCCAGGTGATCGGCAGGTCCGTCGCGGTCCAGGCGCCAGACATGCCCGTGATGCCAGGGACGACTTCCACCGGTATGCGGCCTGAAAGGCGGGCATGGAGGTGCATGAAGGAGCCGTAGAAGAACGGGTCGCCCTCACACAGCACGACGACGTCCTCACCCTGCTGCGAAATCGCTGCAAGCCGCTCCGAACAGTGCGTGTAGAACGCCGACAGGCAGGCATTGTAGCGAGGATCGGATACCGGGATTTCGGTGGTTACCGGATATTCCATCGGAAACTCGATCACGTCAGCGCGGAGCATCCCTTCCACGATGCGCCTTGCCTGGCCGGGCCGCCCAGCCTTGCGGAAATAGGCGACGTGGTGCGCCGTGCGTACAAGCCGGTCGGCGCGCACGCTCAGCAGGTCTGCCGCACCCGGACCAAGCCCGACACCGTGAATGGTGCCGATGTTCGTGCCGGCGTTCATTCGGCCGTACTCGCCAGCGCGTTGATGGCCGCCACGGTGATGGCACTGCCGCCAAGGCGGCCCTCGACGACGCAGCAGGGTGCAGGAGGAGCGGCCCAGAGGGCAGCCTTGGATTCAGCTGCTCCCACGAAGCCCACCGGACAGCCGATGATCGCCGCAGGGCGTGGGCAGGCGGGGTCTTCCAGCATGTTCAGCAGATGAAACAGCGCGGTTGGTGCATTGCCGATCGCCACGACCGCACCCGCCAGAATGGGCCGCCACAGTTCCAGCGCGGCAGCGGATCGGGTGTTGCCGATCTTGCGTGCAAGGTCAGGCACCGCAGGATCTTGCAGCGTGCAGATGATTGCGTTGCTCCCGGGAAGCCGGGCGCGGGTGATCCCTTCAGACACCATCCGCGCATCGCACAGTATCGGCGCGCCGCCGGCCAGCGCAGCGCGTGCCGCATCGGCAAATCCCGACGAGAACCGGATATGCGCTGCAAGTCCGACCATCCCGGCCGCATGGATCATCCGCACTGCCACCTGCTCTTCGCCTGGCGCGAAAGGGGAGAGATCGGCTTCGGCGCGGATCGTGGCAAACGACTGGCGATAGATCGCTGCCCCGTCGGTTTCATAGACATGGGGCATCAGACGGCTCCAAAATGCGCGAGGATTTCGCTGGCGCTCAAGCCGGAGCGGGACGGAGGCGATCCGGCTTTGCCAGCAAGGACCAGATCGAACCTGCCGTTGCGTCCGGTCAGCGTGACATCGGCCACCTGCGAGCAGGCGCAGCCTTTGGCACAACCCGAAACGTGCAGCCGTCCCGAGACATAGGGCGCAAGTCGGCGCGCAAGCGCACGGGTTTCAACCGTCGCCTGTGCGCACAATGGTGCGCCCGGGCAGGCTTCCACATGGGGCAGCGGATCAGGTTTAGCGCCGGTGGACGGGTGGGTCCGGGCAGCCGCCGCCCCCTCGATCAACAGCCGCCGCCACGGTGTTGTTCGCAGTCCAGAAGCAGAACCGGATTCGAGCAGGATGGCGAGCTCCGAAGCCTCTATCAGCCCGAACGCCAGCGCGATCGATGGATGATGTCCGGTGCCAAGCACATGGCCCGGTTCAGCCATTGCAGGCGCGATCGCACCTTTTGCCCATGCGGGAAGTTCCGCATCCCAACGGGCCATGCGCCCGGCTGCGGCGGCGCCGCTCGCGGCGAACCAGTGAGCGAGAGCGATCAGGGCGTCCGCTTCCGTGCCTGGAGACAGGCTTGATCCGGTGAGGCAACCATCGGCGCGAAGGATGAGGCTGCCGTCCGTGCCGCGTTCGACACGGAAATCGCCGGATGCGCCGGTCAGCACAGCGGCAGGGCCGGCATCGATGACGAACCCGACCTTGCCGGGAAGATCGGGCCATTCGCCTATCCGGGCCAGCAGGGCGTTGGCGATGCGGTGGGTGTCGTCGTTCTCCTGCCAGTCGGGCGCGACAAGGACGTTGCGCCGCGCTTCGAGTGCAGGCTCGGGCTGCACTAATTCCAGCGCAATCAGCCTTTGGATCAGCAAGGGCCAGCGATCTTGGGCAACGCCGCGAATCTGCAGATTGGCGCGCCGCGTCAGGTCGATCAGCCCGCTGCCGCAGGTGGCGGCCGCATCGCAAAGGGCCAGCGCCTGCTCCCGTGTCAGCCGCCCGAGCCGGGGTTTGACCCGCACCAGTAGGCCGTCGCCGGATATCATCGGGTGCCATGCGTCCGGGCACCAGCCCTTGACGGCAAATCCGGTCATGGTGCCTCCCGCAGGCTGGCCAGGATGGAATTTCGCCGGGTGCGCCAGAGGCCCGCGGCATGCAGCGCGGCAAAGCGCGCTTCCATCGCCGCCAGTGCATCGGGATTTTCGCGTTCGAGGAAGGCGCGAACTTCGGACTGGCCGAGCGTTGCCTCGTGATAAAGGTCGATCAGCTGCGGCGGCACGCTGCCGGAAAGATGTGCGAAAGCGCCAAGATGGTCCAGCGTCGCGGCCAGTTCCGCGCCCCCACGAAAGCCGTGGCGCATCATTCCTGCGATCCAGCCTGGATTGGCGGCTCGGGCACGGACCACGCGGGCAATTTCTTCGGTCAGCGTGCGGGCCGCCGGGTTGTTCGGGTCCCGATTGTCGAGATGATAGAGTGCGGCCTTGCCTCCGACAATCGCCTGGGCTGCGGCAAAGCCTGCCTCGTGCCCGGCATAGTCCGCGGCCAGCAAGAGGTCGGTTTCAGGCAGGTCCTGCAGGTGGACGAAGGCGTCCGCGCTGGCCACTCGCAGACGGATGCCATCGGGGTCAGCCTCGCTTCCCGTGCTGGAATCGGAAACGCTATCCAGCGCGTGGTCGGAGGCTGCCAGCCATGCTTCGCCCGCCGCACGCCGGGCATCATCGGTATAGGTTTCGGCCGCGTCTCCGATCCCGAGTCCATACCGGCCCGGACGCGGACCATAGACGCGCGGCGCTGGGGCCAAGGCAACGAAAGGGTTCCAGTCGGCGGGTTCGTCCCTGGTGCACAGCGCCCGGACGGCCTGACCGAACAAGGCGGGCAGGGTGGGAAAGGCATCACGAAACAGGCCCGAAACGCGCAGCGTTACATCGAGGCGAGGGCGGTCGAGCATGGCGAGTGGGAGAATCTCAACCCCCGTCACGCGCTCTAAAGCCATGTCCCACATCGGCTTTGCCCCCAGAAGGTGCAGCGCCATCGCAAACTCTTCACCAGCCGTGCGCATGGTGGCCGAACCCCACAGATCCACCACAAGGCCACGCGGGTAGTCGCCGTGATCCTGCAGATGGCGGCGGAGCAGCTCCTCGGCGAGCACGACGCCCTGTGCATGCGCTGCGCGCGAAGGTACTGCGCGCGGATCGATCGTGTAGAGGTTGCGTCCCGTCGGCAGCACATCGGTTCGTCCGCGATGGGGCGAGCCAGATGGTCCGGGAGCGATCCATCGGCCGTCCAGCCCAGCCAGAAGCCCGTTCCGCTCTGCCGCGCCCTGTTCACCGCGGCCGAAAACGTGGAGACCGTCACCGAACTGGCTGGCTTTCACATCGCAGACGAAGCGATCGATCCGGGTGATCGCTTCGACCAGAGTGGTGGCGGTATCAAGGCCGAGCTCTGCCTCCAGCCCCAGCGCGGCAGCTTCCTCGCGGATGGATTTCTGCAGACGGTCCCGGCGGGCAGGGTCCAGCCCGTCGGCATTGGAGAATTCGTCCAGCAAAGCCTCGATCCGGCCCAGCCCGGCGCCGCTTCCGGTCGGGACGAGCGGCGGCGGCACATGGCCGATGGTGACAGCACCGATGCGGCGCTTGGCCTGCGCTGCCTCGCCCGGATCGTTGACGATGAAGGGATAGATGACCGGCATCGCTTGTGTCAGCGCTTCGGGCCAGCAAGCGTCAGACAGCGCTACAGCCTTCCCCGGCAGCCATTCCAGCGTACCATGCGCGCCAACATGGACCAGCGCATCCGTACCCTGCTGGCCCAGCCACAGGTAGAAGGCGACATAGGCGTGCCGCGGGCAGCGCGAGAGGTCGTGATAGTCTGCATCGCGACTGATAGGCTCGCCCCGCTCGGGCTGAAGCGCCACCAGCACCTGGCCGAGCGTGAGCGCCGGGAAGCGAAATGCCCCATCGACAGCCAGCGGATCGTCTTCCGGCTCTCCCCATGCCGAGGCAAGGTCCTGCCGCAGCGTCTCGGGCAGGGCGGACATGGCAGTGCGATAGGCATTCAAAGGCCAGACCAGATGCTCGGTCGCCAGCTGCCTGGCAAGATCGGTGGGGCGGCTGACCTTGTACCCGGCCTCTGCCAGATCGGCGACAATCGCATCGACTGAGGCCAGCGCGTCAAGACCCACGGCGTGCGCCATCTGGTAGGCCTTGCCGGGGTAGGTCGACAGGATCAGGGCGACGCGGCGTTCGCATGCCGGCTTGCGGGCCAGCCCGATCCAGCGCGCCACGCGGTCGGCGACCGCTGCGATCCGGTTGTCATCGCCGCGGTGCGAATAGGGAGCGAAGCCGAGTGCCGGATCGCGTTCGCCCGCTTCCTTGAAGCTCGACACGCCTGCAAAGATGCGCCCGTCAATCTCGGGGAGTACGACATGCATGGCAAGGTCAGCCGGCGAGAGGCCACGCGATGTGCGCGCCCATCCTGCGCGCGGTGCGGTGGCAAGCGCGATCTGGAAGACCGGAACGCCCCCCCCGTCGAGCGGCGTTCCGCCATCCTCGCCCCGCGCTGAAAAAGCCGTGGCATTGACGATGGCTGCAGGCGCCAGCGAACGCACCCAGCGATCCACCTGTGCCCTGACCTCAGGGGGCTTGAGCGAGGGGACGAAGATCGAGAGCGCGTCAAAGCCGCGTTGTTCAAGCGCGGAATGAAGCGCGGCGATCGGGTGCAGGTCGTGTGCGGCGAGGTACGCACGGTAGAAGACGATCAGGATCAGCGGCCGATCCGCATTGGGCCTGAAGCTGGCAGGATCGATGATCCCGCAGGAGGGGTGCCATCCGCCAGTTGCCGGCAAAGCCGTGCATTGCGTCACAGTGCTGACGCCAAGCCCTGCGGCGTGCGCGAGAGCGGCCAGGGCCGCGCGCGCCGCTGCCGCGCCGCCCTCGTCACACAACTGGCAAAGCTTGGCCAGCGTGGCGGCAGGAAGCGTGGAGACACTGTCGAGGTGCCAATCCGGCCGACCATCGGCAGGCAGGACAGCAAGCGCAATCCCGCGCGATCGGGCGAGGGTCTCGACCTGTTGAAGGCCGTAGCTCCAATAGGGCGTGCCGCCGATCAGCCGGATCAGCACGGCCTTTGCCCCGGCCAATGTCTTTTCGATATAGGTGTCGACCGACAAAGGGTGGATCAGCGCGGCAAGATTGGCGAGCCGCAACGAAGGAAATGCCGGATCCGCCGCTTGCGCCTGGCGCCAGCCTTCCGCGAACGCACCAAGATCGCTGTCCGAGAAGGACAGGACGACAAGATCCGCAGGCTCCTGCCCCAGATCCTGTGGGATGGCCGTTTCCTCCATCCCATGCGTTTCGCGAAAGATGACGTGCACGGCCTAGCTTAGCCTGCCAGCACCGCGCGAATGGCAGGCTCGTCGATATCGTCATGCTCGGCGATGGCGACCAGGGTGGTCTGGCGCCGCTCATCGGGGCGCCATGGGCGGTCGTACTGGTGACGAACCCTCGACCCGACGGCCTGCACCAAGAGGCGCAAGGGCTTGCCAGTCACGGCAGCGTAGCCTTTTACCCGCAGGATGCGATGGTCGCGGGCGAGCGTTTCGATACGCGCCACCAAATCGGCGGGATCGGCAATCTCGCCGAGCGCGATGACGGTGCTGTCGAAATCGTCGTGCTCGTGATCATCCTCATTGTCGTGATGCGAGGGCCGGGCAGCGATATCGTCTTCGGCGGCAGCTCCAAGTCCAAGGATCACGCGAGGGTCGACAATCCCTTCGGCTATCTCGATCACAGGCACGGGGCGGGGTGCTTCGGCCGCAATGGCTGCCCTTGCGGCAGCGACTCCGTCAGGTCCGGCCAGATCAACCTTGGTCAGCAAAACGAGATCGGCGCAGGCAAGCTGGTCCTCGAAGACTTCGGACAGCGGGGTTTCGTGGTCGATCCCCGGGTCTGCGGCGCGCTGGGCCTCCAGCGCTGCAAGATCGGGGGCAAACCGTCCGGCAGCAACCGCTTCGGCATCGGCCAGCGCAAGGACGCCATCCACCGTGATGCGACTGCGGATTGCCGGCCAGTCGAAGGCCTTGAGCAAGGGCTTGGGCAGGGCCAGCCCTGATGTCTCGATCAGGATATGGTCAGGGCGCGGATCAAGCGCGAGCAGGCGCTCTACGGTGGGAATGAAATCGTCCGCCACGGTGCAGCAGATGCAGCCGTTGGCCAGTTCGACGATGTTTTCCGCCGGGCAATCGGGAATGGCGCAGGATTGTAGGATGTCCCCATCCACCCCCAGAGTACCGAATTCATTGACGACCACAGCCAATCGGCGTCCGCCAGCGTTGCGGATCAGGTGGCTGATCAGCGTGGTCTTACCGGCACCCAGAAAGCCGGTGATGATCGTGACGGGTACCTTTGACAGGTCCGACATGGCAGTTCCTCCGCGCGCCAGAGCGACACCGGGCAGGGCTTGCCGGACAGGTCCGGTCGGCGCGCGACAACGGGCTGGCGCGACAGACGCCCGAAACCACGCGGCCGTGCAGCCCCAGCCGCACAGCTTCGTCGCTCAGACGGAAGAGTACCGTGCCTTGGCCATCCCCTGGACCCGGGCAAGAGCGACCAGAGCGCCGGCAGGTCTCCTGGCTCGCGGGTCACAGCTTGATGCACGCCTTCCCAGATGCGCGTTCATGCGCGGTCCAGTGGCTTTTCCTGCACGCGCAGGAAAAATGTGCATCGCGCTATCCGCTTACAGTTGCAGGGACAGCCGCGGATTTGGGAGCTACGCTCCCGCACCGCATTCCCGATTAAGCCCCGTTGGGGGCACCGGCGCGATCATCGATGGCACGGGCAAACCCGCATCATCATTGAATATCTCTAGACCCAAACTTCGATCATGCCAATCAAAGTTCGCGCTGAAATTGCAGGCGCAACCTCACTGTTCCGTTTCATCGGTTTCAACGGGAGCGCGGTCGAACCAGACGCGCCAGGGACCCACGTGCTCGTGACCGGCAGCGGCAAGACGGCGCAGGACGATGCGGGCTTTCGTTCGGCCCCGCCGTGTGTCGGGCCAATCAAAGAATTCAGGGTTTGCGCCTTCAGCCACAGCGGTGCGGATATGTGCGTCCACGGCACGATCCTGATCAAGGCCAAAGCGTTCAAGCATAGGTGAAAAGGCGGTGTCCGTATCGGGCACGAAATCGTGCCGTTCACCCAGTGCGTTCCGCCAAGGTGAGCGAGGGTGAATGTTCAGGATCGACTGATAGCCATCCGGAATGGGGACGTTGGCGCCATGTGGCCGACCCTTCCCGATAAGCTTGGCAAGCAGATGGGTGTGCGGGCCTTCCGGCGATTTCCCATCCGGAGGCGGAATCGGTTGGAAGACTTCGATCCGTCCGGCAGGCGAGAGCATGACCCGGTGGGGCTGCGCACGCAGAACCTCGGCCATGACTGTTGGCGAAGACAGCAGGTCCTGACCTTCAAGAGCCTCGAGAGCCCCGATCAGCGCTTCGTCGTCAGTGCGGGCGCACATCCTTATGGTGCCGTTACAAACGCCCATGTCGAACAGGCGGCTCGACTGGTCTTCCCTGCGAATGGCGTCGGTATCGGCGCCCAAAGATACGACAGCCCGATCGACCGAACCAGTCAGAGGCGCGCAGAGCGCCATTGCATGACCCCAGCTTTCGCCATCAGAGGACAGGCTATCCCAGGCAAGGCATTCAAAGCTATCCGAATGCCTGATCCGCAAGGCACCGCGAGCGGTCACGATTTCGATATTGTCGCGGTCGTTTTGAACCGTGGCCGGCTCATCCTCGTCGCGAATGAATTCGCCGATCGCACCGAATGTGCCGATGCTCCAGCCATGGCCAGGGTCGCACGCGAGACGTGCCAGTTCGTCAAAGGAAATCTGGTTCATGATGATACCCCGGACTTGAGAAAGCGGACGGAAATGCCGTCCCCGTCACGAGATAACCGGACCGGAACGTCATAGAGCGAGGTGAGTAGGCTTTCGGTGACGACTTCGTGCGTCGGACCGTGTGCAAGCAATCGCCCATCGCGGATTGCGAGGATCGAGTCCGCGAAGGCCAAGGCCAGATCAAGATCGTGGATCGCCATGACAACCGTGCACCCGGCCGTGGTCCGGGCCTTGAGACGCTGGACGGCATCGATGGCATGGCGTGGATCCAGACCCGCGGTTGGTTCATCAACGATCAGAAGCGCTGGATCGCCGACAATCGCGCGGGCCAGCATTGCCCGCGCCAGTTCGCCACCCGACAATTGCGTGGCTGGCCGATCCCGCAAACCCAGCAGATCGCAGGCGAGCAGTGCATCGTCGATGGCGGGAAGCAGAGCGGACGGTATGGTGCCGAATGCTGGCAGCGCCGGAGTCAGCCCGAGCGCAACCACGCGCTCTACGGTGATCGGCCAATCAACCCCCGCACGTTGCGGCAGATAGGCACGCAACTTGGCAAGTTCCCGGCGGCCAAGGCGGTGGAGGTCCTTGCCATCGAGTTCGACCGAACCTTGCACCGGGCGTTTGAGGCCCGATGTGATGTCCAGCAAGGTGCTCTTGCCGGCGCCATTGGGGCCGATCACAGCAGTCAGATGGCCCGATGGAACACGCGCCGATATCCCGTCAAGGACCAGACGCTGCCCCCGGCGCGCCGAAACACCATGAAAGTGCAGCGCGCTCATGCGGTGCGTCTCCGGACATGAAGGACCAGCCACAGGAAGAACGGTGCCCCGATCAGGCTGATGAACACCCCGAGATTTAGCGGCATGCCCCGGAATACCAATGTGCGCGACGCGATGTCGGCGAGGGTTACCAGAACGGCTCCAACCAGCATGGCCGGGATGAGCACCTTGCCTGGACGATGGGCGACCAGAGGCCGGACAAGGTGAGGCGCAATCAGGCCTACGAAACCGATCGTTCCGGATACGGCGGTTGCGCCTCCGACGCCAAGGGCCGTACCGATCAGCGCCAGCATGCGCGTTCGTGAAACCGCAATCCCCAGGCTTTCAGCCTGCGCTTCACCCAATGCAAGAGCATCCAGAGCTCGGCCCGTCAGCAGAAGCATCGTACCCCCGGCAAGGATAAAGGGTGTGGCAAGGCGGACATGATCCCAGCTTCGATCGGCAAGCGAACCCATCAGCCAGGTCATGATCTCGTAAGCGGCATAAGGATTGGGGGAGAGGTTGAGCGCCAGACTGACGCCTGCACTGGCTATGCTGCTGACTGCTGCCCCGGCCAGGATGAGCGATAGGGTACCGCCTCCCCGCGCAAGGATGAAGGCAATGCCTGTGGTGACGAATGCACCTGTCAGACCAAACAGCGGAGCGGCAAGGGTAAAACTGGCGGCAAAGCCGAAATAGATGGCGATGACCGCACCGAGCGAGGCACCTGCCGAAACGCCCAGCAGGCCGGGGTCAGCCAGCGGGTTTCGCAACAGCCCCTGCATGACGGCACCCGAGAGGCCAAGGATGCCACCGATGGCCATCGAAAGGACAACCCGTGGCAGGCGGATCTGGGTGACGATCTGGCCAGCCAGATCCGCATGATCGAAAGCCAGCGCCTGAAACGCTTCGCGTGGTGTCAACCAGACGGAGCTAGCCAGCACCGAAGCGAAAGCGCTGGCGAGCAGACAACTGACCAGCATGGGAACAAGCCACCGGGTCATAGCGATTTCCCACCGGCAAAGGGAAGGGGAGAGCGGGCATGGAGAGCCGCTGAACGAAGTTCGTTGCGCAACTGCATCGCGGCTTCCGTCACCATCGGCGTTCCGCAAACGTAGTACGCCTGTCGGATCGTCAGCGTACGGTCACCGTCCCAGTAGCGACGGATTAGAGGGTGTCGCTCGACGTTTTCGCGAAGCCCCGGGCGGCGACCTACCCCGGCGCCTTTCACCAGCAGGGACGGAGCAGAAAGGAGCAGGATTTCGATATCCGGTTTGCCGTAGCTGCTCTTCTGCAGTGTGTTGGCAACATTGGTCGCACCGGCTGTCTTGAGCACAGTGTCATAGAGAGACCCCGTGCTTGCATTGAAGCCAGCACCATCCCACGCAGCCACTCGTAGCGGCGGGCCCGGATCGCGCGCAAGGTCGGCCAGTTGGCGGTCCATTTTTGCGATCAATTCCTCGCCGCGAGCGGGCTCTCCTACTGCCTTGGCGACCTGTCGGGTTATCTTGCGGATATCTTCGTAGGTTTCCGCATGATCGACCTCGATCATTGGAAACCCTAATCGCTTAAGCAGTCCGCGTGTTGCCGGCGTCGTAAATGCCCCGGCAATAACCAGGTCCGGCTTCTGGCGCAGGACCTCCTCCGACATTCCATGGTTGATGTCGACACGCGCAGCCTCGCGGAACATGAGGGAGCCGTCGGGATCGCGCGACAGCCAAGTGACCGACGCGATCCGCTCAGGTGGCAGCAATGCCAGGACAAGCTGATCCGTGCACTGGTTCATCGACATGACATGGACTGGCTTTGCTGCCGCCTGGCTGCGACTACCAGACGGCTCCGTGCAACCGGCCAGAGCCGGAAGCACGGAGATCATCCAAAGGAGGCAGAGCGCCTTGCGGAACATCAGAAGCGGACGCGAACGCCACCATAGCCTGCGCGGCCCGGAGTGGCGAAACTGAACACCTCTTCGTATTGCTCGTTGATGAGGTTTTCTACGCGCGCAAACAACGAAATGTTGGGGCGCAACTTGTATTCGGCATTCAGGTTAACCAGTACATATTCCCTCAGGGACACGCGCACCGGAATGAAGCTTGGATTTGTAAACGCGACATCGGTCTGACGCCCGTTGTAGCGCACTGTCAACGTACCCGAAAAGCGCTCATCCTTGCTGAACACTGTCGCGTTGAAACTGCCGATATGCTTGGGGCGACGCACCTCGACTGTGCCGTTTTCTCGCGCATGAAGCCATGTGTAGGCGGCGTCCAGCCTGATCTGGGGAATTGGACGGGCGGCAAGGGCCACCTCAATGCCATGCTGTTTCGACAAAGTTGCACGGTTTGATGGCGTCGCTATGAAGGTCGGAGCGGGGAAGGTCGTGAAAATTTCGTCCTTCAGGCGGCTATCGAAATAGGTCGCGCTTATGGTGGCCTTGCCATCGCTGAAGCTTTGCTCGATGCCGGCTTCCCACCCTTCCGACTTCTCGGGCCTCAGGTTAGGGTTGCCAATATAGCGGCCATCGGAAAATCCATAGAGCTCGAAATAGCCCGGATTCTTGACCCCCGTTCCATAGGCACCGCGAACACGGGTACCAGTCGGGAGCGAATAACTGCCTTGAACCCGCCAAGTTGTGGGGTCATCAAAGCGATCATTTTCGTCATGGCGGATCGATGCACCAAAAGAGAATGCGTCGTTGATCAGCAGTTCATACTGCCCGACAATCCCGACATTGTCGGTCGATCTTTTTCCCTGAAACGCGAAGGATGACGGTGTGGTGTTCTGGAATTCTTCGCGCTCGACGTCGATTGCGGCGGTCAGGCGATGCCGGATGGCGTCGGTGCCCAGCCGCAGGCTCGATTCGAACGAGCCTTTGTAGCGGTTACCCTTGTTGCCGTAATCGAAGCCCGCAGCGTCGAAGCCCTTGCGCTCGCTCAACGCGACTTGCCCTGTCACTGCGTTCGTCCAGCGGCCGTCGAGCCCGATCAGTTCAGCTCTCACAAGACCATAGAAGGCCTTGTTTCTGAAGAACACGCCGGGGCTGTCGACGGTGAATCCGAATAGCGGGCTCGCCGGATTGTTCTCGCTGTTGTTGGTATCGGCTTCCGTGAAGCTGTAGCGGGCAACGCCGGTCAGTTTGAAGGTTTCGGACGGCGACCAGATGAGCTTGGCCGAAAGGCCTGCGATGTCGGAGCCGACATCCCTGCTGCCATTTCGTGCCGTGGGATAGCCGCCGGTGTGATAGTAAGCGCCAGACACAGCATAATCGAGATCGCCAGACACTCCGCCAGCACGCGCGCTTCCGGTGAAGGTGTTGAAGCTGCCGCCCTCTGCGCGCAAGCTGACCCCCGGAGCCTCCTTCCCGGTCAATGTCAGATACTGGATAACGCCGCCGATCGCGTCCGAACCGTAAAGCGAGGACTGCTGCCCTCGCAGGACTTCAACGCGGGCTTCGGGATCGGCAATGAGAGTGGCGAAATCGAACTCGCCAAAATACGGGTCCGAAGCTTCTATACCGTCAATCAGAACGAGGACGTGGTTGCCCTCGGAGCCGCGAAGCCGGAGCTGGGTGAGGCCGCCAGCAGCGCCGGTGCGGCTCACGGCAACGCCCGGCACATCGCGCAGAATGTCCGAAACAATCCGGGTCTGGCGCTGCTCCAACGCTTCGCTGTCCAGTACCGTCACCGACGCACCGAGCTTGTTTACGGCCACGGCCTCACCGGACCGTGACGCCGTCACGACAATGGTTTCTCCGCTGTCATTGGTTGTAGGCTGTCCCGGGTTCGACTGCGCGAAGGCCGGGCAGCTGGCTAGCGCCAGCGCAAACGTGGATACGAGAACAGGTTTCTTCATCGGGATACCCCCTTGGTGCCGAGCAACTGCGCGACGAAAAGGGGCAACCGGATCCATCAACTCCCAAGGCGAGTCGGGAGAGCGCACGAACGGTCGGCCAGGCCAACGCGAGTGGGCACAATTCACCCGCGCAGGACTAACCCTGCGGCCCCAGCCGCAATGGTTCGTCGCTCAGACGGAGGTTACCGTGCCATGGCCATCCCCTGGACCGCAGCAAGAGCGACCAAACGCCGGCAGGTCTCCTGGCTCGCGGGTCATAGCTTGATGCACGGCCTTCCCAGGCCGCGCTTGGACAAGCGTAAGGCCCAGTGGCTGCTTCCGCCCGAAGGTGGAAGCGATGTGCATCGCGCTCGCCGCTTACAGTTGCAGGGACAGCCTCGGATTCGGATCAGCCAAGGCCGCTCCTCACCGTGTTCCCGAATTAAGCCCTCTCGGGCACCGGCGCGATCTGTTGACAACGGTCTTAAACCGTTGACGTTGATCCACTAGTCGAAAGTCGCCCGAAAGCCAATCCCTTAACGACTGGCATCGGAACGACGCCAAGCCTCAACGATGGCAGGATTTTCAAGCAACCGTTCCACCGCATCCACATTATAGGTCGCGAGCGAAATGAGGTTGTCCCCTCGGCGTATTTTGGATGTCCCGGAAATTTGCAGTCGGCCATCTTTCGACCACCGGTTGCGTTCGGCGGGGGTGAGCGACAACAGCTTCTCAATCTGCTTGAGACTAAGGGGTTTCGAAGCGATCCGGCGGAGCCTGTCGCGAAGCTCATCGACAAGCATTTCAGCAGAGCCCAACTGATCGGGTTGAAATCTGCAAACTCTTCCGGGTTTGTCGATTGCGCTGCCACTCTTCGCCATGAGTAGCCGCATGGTAGCGTCGCGCTCGCCCTTATGGACCACAAGGCCAATCGGCATCGGCCCATCGAGGTCTACCTCTACGACCAAATGGTCATTGTCTTTCTTGAGGGTGACCAAGCGGCGGATTGCCATAACGTCAGGCACTATATGACATTTGCATTGCAGGTGTCTCCGGTCCGGACGCCACGAACCAAGACCAAGTCGCCACGTGAGGTGGTCAGCAGCTTTCTCCTGGCGCGCGCCCGCAGCGCCGGGGCCGCTGAAAGACCCAGTCACATCGATTCGTCGCTCAGACGGAGGTTTACCGTGCCATGGCCATCCCCTGGACCGCAGCAAGAGCGACCAAGCGCCGGCAGGTCTCCTGGCTCGCGGGTCACAGCTTGATGCACGGCCTTCCCAGGCCCCGCATGACTTAGCGTCCGGCCCAGTGGCTGCTCCCGCCCGAAGGTGGAAGCGATGTGCATCGCGCTCGCCGCTTACAGTTGCAGGGACAGCCTCGGACTCGGATCAGCAAAAGCCGCTCCTCACCGTGTTCCCGAATTAAACCCTCTCGGGCACCGGCGCGATCTGTTGACAACGGATTTTAACCGAAGTCAGCGGCAGTATAATTGACATACAGGATAAAACCAAGCTGTGTCTTGAAGTGATAGCGTTTTCCTTTGGCCCCATCACCGAAAATCCGAGATTTCATGGGCAAATGGTTCGCCATAAATCGAATTGACGCGATTGATAATCCCGCAAGCTTTGTAGTGGGAAAGATGCAAGTAATCGGTCTGCGTAGTTTCGCTGCACTGCTTGAAACGGGTTCCTCAATGGACCGATCCGTTTTCTATGATGGTGTGGCCTATGAACTTCGACGGCGGAAGTCGGAACTGCATATCGATGCTGAAATTCGACCGGCAAGTTTGCGGTATGTTTCCGAATGGCTCGTTCAACAGCTTACAGCGTTTGTCGGTGCCTCGCGCCCGATCTTCATCGCCGACACTCAGCCTGATGTTCATTTAACGGATATGGCTCTGAGCTTCTGCCCAATCGTGGAAAGGCCTTGGCGGCGGATCACGCAAGAGCTGCCTTTCTGGTATGTTATGTGATCCAACTGCCGCCATTGCAGCGTATCGGCCTGGACCATCGTTGTCCGCGGCGATGTAAAGGGTGCCAACTTGGTCCGGAACGTTGATTAGCGCGAGACGCTTATTCCCGAGTGCTGCCCAGCAAGGGACTCCTTTGATCTGAGTATAGCTCGCCGCATCCTCCATGCCCTCAGCAATGGCGAGCACGTCGCCCTCGAACTGCGGTGCCCACGCGCCCCGTTCAGGCTTTCCGAGCATGAATTTGCCATCATGCCATGTTCCGTCGTTGGTCAGCCTGATCCGCTGGATGGCCGTCATCCGGTGCCCGGTTCTGACACCGACCAGTATCGCGGGCCGGAAGGTGGTCTTAGGCTTGCGGCCGAATGGGCACCGCGGATGGAAGCGTAAGTCGGGGAGGTCGATTGGCAGCCGCCGCGACCGAAGGTAGACTTCACCGAGCGTTCCGCGGATCTCCGTGGCCTGATCCCATATCCTTCTGACGTTTGGCGCAGTTCGTTCTGGCTGATAGCTTGGGGCAGAGGAATTCAGGATCGGTTTGGTCCGACCGATTGCGCGCAGGACATCCTCGCTGCGGCATCCCGCAAAACAGTGGACCA
>NZ_JAPFGW010000020.1:0-44195 GCF_059803595.1 Blastomonas sp. 34TW | reverse complement strand
CGCGAGGGCGGCGCCCCCGCGAGCGGCGGCGGCCGCGCCTCCTGCCAGCGCGGCTCCTCCGGACGCCACCGCTCCAACCGTGGCGGCGCCTGCGGCGACCATGCCGCCCGCGGCTAGGCCGGTTCCGATGGCGGCGCCCGCGCCGAGCTGGGGTCCGCCAGAGACGAGACCGTTGGCGATGCCCGGACCGAAGATGCCAAGACCGAGCAGCGTCAGCGCCGCGAGCACGATGGCCATGGCCTGATCGATGGTGGGTGTTGCCCCGCCGAAGCCGGCGGTGAATTCGGAAAACAGGCTCGACCCGATGCCGATGATGACGCCGAGGACGAGCACCTTGATACCTGAGGAGATGACGTTGCCAAGCACACGCTCGGCCATGAAGGCGCTCTTGCCGAACAGCCCGAACGGGATGAGCACGAAGCCCGCCAGCGTGGTGAGCTTGAATTCGATCAACGTCACGAAGAGCTGGATGGCCAAAATGAAGAAGGCCAACAGCACCAGCGCCCAGGCGAGCAGCATCACCGCGATCTGGATGAAGTTCTCGAAGAAACTCCAGTAACCCATGAGATCGGATATGGAATCGAGCAGTGGCCGGCCGGCATCGAGGCCGGTCTGGGCGACGCGGCCGGGCCGCATCATGTCGGCGACGGTGAAACCGGTGCCGGAGGCTTTCAGGCCGAGGCCAGCAAAGCTCTCGAAGATGATGCGGGCCAGGTTGTTCCAATTGCCGATGAGGTAGGCAAAGACGCCGACGAACAGCGTCTTCTTCACCAGGCGCGCCATGATGTCTTCGTCGGCGCCCCAGCTCCAGAACAGCGCGGCGAGCGTGACGTCGATCACGATCAACGTCGTGGCGATGAACGCAACTTCGCCGGAGAGAAGCCCGAAGCCGCCGTCGATGTAGCGGGTGAAAACTTCCAGGAAGTGGTCGATGACGCCGGTGCCGCCCATGATCTCAGCGCGCCTCGTTCGTGTGGGAGTCGACGGCCGGCACGGGCTCCTTGACGATGGGCTCGCGCGTGACCGGCGGATTCTGCGGGATGTCCTGCGGACCGGGCGCCTGCGGCGCCGGCTGCGACGGCGTGAGGAAGCGGTCGCGGTTCTCCGCCCAGGTCTGCAGGCACTCGCTGTCGCTGGTGCCGGCCTCGCCGAGCCGCTGGCAGCGGCGCAGCTTTGCCTTCAGCGGATCGGCCGCCGCTTCCGCGGGCACCGCGATGCTGCGGTAGATCGGCGGCTCGTCCTTGCGGGCGAGTTCGATGGCGGTGGCGGTGACGGCGAAGGTCACGAAGAAGATGGCGCCGATGCGCGCGAGGATCTTTCCGTCCATCGTCGCGCCCTCAGTTGCCGTTCTGGAACATCTGCGCGTTGCCGGGCTGGTAGCCCGAGCCCGGCGTCAGGAAACGGCGGCGCTGCTCGCGGCCCTGTTCGGCGGCCGCCGACCGCTCGGCTTCGGCGAGCGCCTGGGAACGGCCGTTCGCCGAGACGACGGCGGTCAGGTCCGCGAGCTGCTGGGCCTGGAGTGCGAGAAGCTGGTTGCCCGCCTGGGTGGCCTGCAGCGCGCCGGTGGCGCCCTGGCTCTGGCCGACCAGCGCCGACATCTGGGTGCGGTTGGTGTCGATGTTGCCGACCACGCCGGCCTGGACGCGCATGGCGTCCTGAAGGCCGGAAACGGTGTTGTTCCAGCGCTCTTTCGCCTGGGCGATGAGCTGCTGATTGGACGCGCTCATCGAGGCGCTTCCGGCCCCGTAATTGGTGCGGAACGCCTGATCGATGTTCTGGACATCGTAGGCGATGCGCTGCGCCTGCTGCAGAAGCTGTTGGGTGCGCTGGACCGATTGCTGGAGCTGTTGCAGCGAGGAGAACGGCAGGCTCGCGAGGTTGCGGGCCTGGTTGATCAGCGAGGTGGCCTGGTTCTGGAGCGAGGTGATCTGGTTGTTGATCTGCTCCAGCGAACGCGCCGCCGTCAGGACGTTTTGAACGTAGTTCGTCGGGTCGTAGACGATCCATTGCGCCGAGGCCGGCGCGACTAGCACCGGCGACGCAGACAAAGGGATGGCGAGGACGGCGGCGGTGATCGCCGCGCGGGGAATGCGCAGTTTCATGGCAGGCTCTCCAGGTTGGTGAGGTCGGGAATGAGGTCGACCGCCCATGTCGCGCCGCGCAGCCGCAGCCAGGCGGCGAGGAATCCCTTGCGGCCATGCTCGGTGACGATGCGGTCTATGGCGGCCTGGTCGGTCTTCGACGAGGCGGCGCAGAGCGCCAGCGCGACGTCGGACAGGCCCAGCTCGAACAGGCGATTGCCTCGGCGGGACTGGCAGTAGTAGTCGCGCTTGGGCATCGCCCGCGCGAGGATCTCGATCTGGCGCGAATTGAGCCCGAAGCGCTGATATATCGCCGTGATCTGCGGTTCGATCGCGCGCTCGTTCGGCAGTAGCAGCCGGGTCTGGCAGCTTTCGATGATGGCTGGCGCGATCGCCGAGCCGTCGATGTCGGAAAGCGACTGCGTGGCGAAAACGACGCTGGCGTTCTTCTTTCTGAGCGTTTTCAGCCACTCGCGGAGCTGGCCGGCGAAGCCCTCATCGTCGAGCGCGAGCCAGCCTTCGTCGACGATGATGAGCGTCGGCTCGCCGTTCAGCCGGTCCTCGATGCGATGGAAGAGATAAGCGAGGACCGCCGGGGCCGCATCGGTCCCGATGAGGCCTTCGGTCTCGAACGCTTGCACCGTGGCGCTGCCGAGATGTTCGCTCTCGGCGTCGAGCAACCGGCCATAAGGCCCGCCGACGCAATAGGGTCTGAGCGCCTGCTTCAGGTCGTTCGACTGGAGCAGCACCGCCAGCCCGGTGATCGTGCGCTCGGCGACCGGCGCCGAGGCGAGCGACGTGAGCGCCGTCCAGATCAGCTCCTTGACGTCCGGTGTGATCGCGACGCTTTCTCGTGCTAGGATTGCGATGATCCAATCGGCAGCCCATGCCCGTTCCGGGGTCTCGTCGATGCGGGCGAGCGGCTGGAGCGAGACGCTGTCGGCCGAGCCTTCGGTAAGCCCGCCGCCAAGATCGTGCCAGTCGCCGCCCATAGCGATGGCGGCGGCGCGGATCGAACCGCCGAAGTCGAAGGCAAAGACCTGTGCTTGGCGGTAGCGGCGGAACTGCAGCGCCATGAGCGCGAGCAGCACCGACTTGCCGGCGCCGGTCGGGCCGACGACCAGCGTGTGGCCGACGTCGCCGACATGGATGGAAAACCGGAACGGGGTGCTTCCCTCGGTCTTGCCAAACAGCAAGGGGGGCGCACCGAGATGGTCATCCCGTTCCGGACCCGCCCACACCGCTGATAGCGGGATCATGTGGGCAAGGTTCAATGTGCTGATGGGAGGTTGGCGGACGTTGGCGTAGACGTGGCCGGGCAGCGAGCCGAGCCAGGCGTCGGCGGCGTTGATGCCTTCGGGCATCGCGGTGAAGTCGCGGCCTTGGATGACCTTCTCGACGAGCCTGAGTTTTTCCGCCGCGATGCGGGGATCGTTGTCCCAGACGGCGATCGTGGCGGTGACATGGGCCTGGCCTGCGAAATCCGCGCCCAGCTCTTGCAGCGCCAGGTCGGCGTCGGCGGCCTTGTTGGCGGCGTCGGTGTCGACGAGCGTCGAGGCCTCGTTGGTCATCACCTCCTTGAGGATCGCGGCGATCGACTTGCGCTTCGAGAACCACTGCCGTCGGATTTTCGTGACGAGCCTGGTGGCGTCGGTCTTGTCGAGCAGGATCGCCCGGGTCGACCAACGGTATGGGAATGCGAGGCGGTTCAACTCGTCCAGGAGCCCTGGCGTCGTGACGGTCGGGAACCCGACGATGGTCAGGATACGCAGATGCGCTTCGCCGAGCCGCGGTTCGAGCCCGCCGGTCAGCGGCTGATCGGCGACCAGGGCATCGAGATACATCGGCGTCTCGGGCACGCGAACGCGGTGGCGCTTGGTCGATACGGTCGAGTGCAGGTAGGTCAGCGTCTCGACGTCATCGAGCCAGGCGCATTCCGGCATGAAGGCTTCGACGAGCTGCAGGATGCGGTCGGTGCGGTCGACGAAGCCGCGCAGCGCCTCCCACGGGTCGACGCCGCGATCGGCCTTGCCCTCGTAGAGCCAGCTTTCGGCGCGCGCGGCGTCCTCGGCCGGCGGCAGGTAGGCGAAGGTGATGAAATAGCTGGACTCGTAGTGGGCCGCGTCCTCCTCGAAATCCGCCTTGCGCTCGGCATCGACCAGAGCGGATGCGGCATCCGGAAACCGGCTCGCGGGATAGGCGCCGACGGCATGGCGCTGTGCCTCGACGAAGATTGCCCATCCGCTGCCGAGGCGGCGGAAGGCGCTGTTGAGGCGGCCGGCGACGGCGACCAGCTCGGCCTGCACGGCGGAATCGAGGTCGGGACCACGGAAGCGCGCCGAGCGCTGGAACGAACCGTCCTTGTTGAGGACGACGCCGGGGGCGACAAGCGCCGCCCAGGGCAGGAAATCCGCAAGGCGGGTCGAGGTGCGGCGATATTCGGCGAGGTTCATCATGGCGGGCCTCAGACTCCGAGATGGCCGGGGATGCGCAGGTGCCGACGTCCGACGTCGACGAACTGCGGGTCGCGCTTGGCCGCCCACACAGCGGCAAAGTGGCCGACGGCCCAGACCGCAAGGCCGACCAGCCAGAGGCGCAGGCCGAGACCGAGGGCTGCGGCGAGCGTGCCATTGAGGATGGCGATGCTCCGGGGTGCGCCGCCGAGCAGGATGTGCTCGGTCAAGGCGCGGTGAACCGGAACGGTGAAGCCAGGCACGTCGCCGCCGCTCTCGATCGGTCCGGCCATCAGACGAGCGCTCCGCCGCCGAAGCTGAAGAAGCTGAGGAAGAACGAACTGGCCGCGAAGGCGATCGACAGACCGAAGACGATCTGGATCAGGCGCCGGAAACCGCCGGACGTATCGCCGAAGGCCAGCGTCAGGCCGGTGACGATGATGACGATGACGGCGAGGATCTTGGCGACCGGTCCCTCGATGGATTCGAGGATCGATTGCAGTGGGGCCTCCCACGGCATCGAGGAGCCGGACGCGTGGGCGGCGGGCGCCAGCGCGAGGCTGACGAACGCGACGGCCGCGAACGTGCGGATGTGGCGCTGAATGCGCAGGACGTGACGGATCATGAGGGGTCTCCTTCGGGGGGCTGGGTTGCGGGGGTGACGCGGTAGTCGCCGCTGGGTCCGAGCCCCTCGACGCGGCCGAGTTCGGCGAGACGTCGGTTCGAGCCGCGTCCGGAGAGGACGGCGACGAGGTCGATCGTCTCGGCGATCAGCGCGCGCGGGACGGTGACGACAGCTTCCTGGATGAGCTGTTCGAGGCGCCGCAGCGCGCCGAGCGCGGTGCCGGCGTGAATCGTCCCGACACCACCCGGATGGCCGGTGCCCCAGGCCTTGAGCAGGTCGAGAGCCTCGGCGCCGCGTACCTCGCCGATCGGGATGCGGTCAGGCCGCAGGCGCAGCGAGGAGCGCACGAGGTCGGACAGCGTCGCGACGCCGTCCTTGGTCCGCATGGCGACGAGGTTCGGCGCGGCGCATTGCAGCTCGCGGGTGTCCTCGATCAGGACGACGCGATCCGAGGTCTTGGCGACCTCGGCGAGCAGCGCGTTGGTGAGCGTGGTCTTTCCGGTCGAGGTGCCCCCGGCGACCAGGATATTGCGGCGGTCGGCGACGGCCTGACGCAGGATCTCGGCCTGCACGGGGGACATGATGCCGGCGGCGACGTAATCCTGCAGCGTGAAGACGGCGACCGCCGGCTTGCGGATGGCGAAGGCCGGGGCCGCCACGACGGGCGGCAGCAGGCCCTCGAACCGCTCCCCCGTTTCCGGCAGCTCGGCCGAGACACGCGGATTGCCGATATGAACCTCGGCGCCGACATGGTGCGCGACCAGGCGCACGATCCGCTCGCCGTCCTCCGGCGACAGCGTCTCGCCGGTGTCCGACAGCCCCTCCGAAAGCCGGTCGATCCAGAGGCGGCCGTCGGGGTTGAGCATCACCTCGACGACGCTGGCGTCGCTCAGGAATCCGGCGATGGCGGGGCCAAGGGCCGTCCGCAGCATGCGGGCGCCTCGAAGTATCGCTTCAGATTTCTGGTGCGAATCGGCCACGCTGTCCCCGTTCTTTGCGGGACCGCGTCAGGCCGCCCCTGGATCGGGGATGAGTAAGAGAACCGGAAATCGGCCCTCGGCAACAGGTGTCAGGGCGTAGTAGCAGTGTAGCGTGCAGAGACAGGGAAACGGAGGAACTGCCGATTACTTGAGTTGCCGCAATCGCTGCTTATTGCGCGTCGCGCGCGGGCTCGATGTCCTCCGAAATCTCCTGACGGAGCTTTGGCCCCTTGGCGAGTCGGCGGCCGAGCGCAGCGACGAAGGCGTCGTAGCGTTCTCCAGCCTGTGCCCGGGCGGCGGCCTGGGCCGGTTCGGGCAGCGGCGGGTTCGAGGTCAGCCAGAAGCGCACGAACACCGCCAGCATCTCGACCGAAATCCCCATGTCGCGCTCCATGCGGGTCATGCGGCGGTCGAGCTGGTCGAGGCGTTTGGTGGTCGCCGCTTCCTGCCGCTCGGCCGCGTCCGGCGACAGGAAGGACGCGATCGCTGCCTCGGCGACCAAAGAGCGCGATTGATCGCGGCGTGCGGCATGGGCGACGAGCGCCTTCATCACCTCGGGTTCGAGATAGACCGACAGGCGCTGTTTCTTCGACGGATCGGCCATGGGCGTCTCACAGCTCCATGCCGTCGTTCGGGTCGAGCGAGACCTGACGCGCGACGCCCTGCATCACCTGGTTGGCGCGGCTGATCCGAGCGGCATCCTCGTCGGCGTCGTCATCGAGCCCCACCTCGAATTCATTGTCGATCGGCGCCTTCTTCTCGACGGGCGCTGCGCGGTTCAGCTCGGGCTGATGGCGTCGCTCGGAGCCGGTCGGATCTTCGTCGCCAGCGTCGGCCGCCGCGTCGGCCCCGGCGAGCGCGGCGACTGGGCGGGCCGGAACCGGCAGCCTGGTCCAATCGTCGGAGCTGGGTCGGTTCGACTTGGCGAGCGTCGGTGGCGCGACGATCCGCTCCTTGAAGCGTCGGTCCTCGAAATAGCGGGCCTTCTTCGCGCGGATCGGCGGCGTGCCCGCGACCATGACGATCTCGTCGGCCGGCGGGAGCTGCATCACCTCGCCGGGGGTCAGGAGCGGTCGCGCCGTTTCCGAGCGCGACACCATCAAGTGGCCGAGCCAGGGCGACAGCCGATGGCCGGCATAGTTGCGCATGGCCCGCATTTCGGTCGCCGTGCCGAGCGCATCGCTGACCCTTTTCGCGGTCCGCTCGTCGTTGGTGGCGAAGCTGACGCGCACATGGCAGTTGTCGAGGATCGAATTGTTCGGCCCATATGCCTTTTCGATCTGGTTGAGCGACTGCGCGATCAGGAATGCCTTCAGGCCGTAGCCGGCCATGAAGGCCAGCGCGGATTCAAAGAAGTCCAGTCGCCCGAGCGCCGGGAATTCGTCGAGCATGAGGAGCAGCCGATGCCGGTTGCCCTTAGCGTGCAAGTCCTCGGTCAGGCGCCGGCCGATCTGGTTCAGGATCAGGCGGATGAGTGGCTTCGTCCTGGCGATGTCGGATGGCGGCACGACGAGGTAGAGGCTGGTCGGATGCTTGGCGCCGACGATGTCTGCGATGCGCCAGTCGCAGCGGCGCGTCACCTCCGCCACCACGGGGTCCCGGTACAGCCCGAGAAACGACATGGCGGTCGACAGCACGCCCGACCGCTCATTGTCTGATTTGTTCAGCAGCTCGCGGGCCGCCGACGCGATGACCGGGTGCGGACCGGCTTCGCCGAGATGGGCCGTCTTCATCATCGCCGCCAGCGTCGACTCGATCGGCCGCTTCGGATCGGAGAGAAAGGCGGCGACGCCGGCGAGCGTCTTGTCCTCCTCGGCATAGAGGACGTGCAGGATGGCGCCGACCAGCAGCGCATGGCTGGTCTTCTCCCAGTGGTTTCGCTTTTCGAGCGAGCCTTCCGGATCGACCAAAATGTCGGCGATGTTCTGGACGTCGCGCACTTCCCATTCGCCGCGGCGCACCTCGAGCAGCGGATTGTAGGCGGCCGATTTCGCGTTGGTCGGATCAAAGAGCAGCACCCGACCGTGGCGGGCGCGGAAGCCGGCGGTGAGCGTCCAGTTCTCGCCCTTGATGTCGTGGACGATGGCCGAGCCCGGCCAGGTCAGCAGCGAGGGCACGACCAGGCCGACGCCCTTGCCCGATCTGGTCGGGGCGAAGCACAGCACATGCTCGGGCCCGTCATGCCTCAGATAGGCGTGGTCGAACTTGCCGAGCACCACGCCATCCTCGCCGAGCAGACCGGCGCCGCGCACCTCGTCGGCGCGGGCCCAGCGAGCCGAGCCGAAGGTCTCGGCGTTCTTCGCCTCACGCGCCCGCCAGACCGACATGCCGATCGCAACCGCGATCGAGATGAACCCTCCGGAGGCGGCGATATAGGCGCCCTCGACGAAGATCGGGGGCGCATACGCATCATAGAAATACCACCACGGGAAGAAGGACCAGGGATAGTAGACCGGCCAGTCGCCGAGCATGAACCAGGCCGGGCCGAGCTGCGGTTGGAAGCCGAGCTTCCAGGCCGTCCATTGTGTGGCGGCCCAGGTCGTCAGCAGGACGATCGCGAAGACGGTGAGGATCTGACCCCAGAGTATTTTCGTAGCAGACATCGACGCTCACCAATTGCATTTTCGCAAATTGGTGAAGAGCTGCGGCGCTATTCAATACGTGTCGTCATCATGTCGTACTGTAGCGCAAGGTAGCGAGAAATTACCGGTCTTCGACCGCCAATACGTGCGATCAACGTTCACAGCACGAACCCGCCATCGATAGTCAGGCTGGCGCCCGTCATATAACCAGCCTGATCGCTCGCAAGGTACGATATGAGGCCCGCAATCTCCGCCGGCTGTCCAACCCGGCGAAGGGGAATCATCTCTCGCAATTGTGGAATCATCCCCGCCGTCATGTCCGTCTCGGTCGGACCAGGCTGGATGTTGTTGACGGTGATTCCACGCGGAGCGAGATCGAGGGCAACGCCCTTTGCCATCGATGCGACAGCCGCCTTGGTCATGGCATAAACGCTGGCGCCCGGTGTGCCTGTGCGGACTGCAGTGTTGCTGCCGATCGTAATGATACGACCTCCGTCGCGCATGTGGCTGGCGGCAGCTTGGATGGCGAGGAAAACGCCCCGAACATTGACGGCCAGCATCAGGTCGAGATCCTCCAAAGTGAAGGCGTCCACCGTTGCTATCCGAATGATCCCGGCATTGACGACGACGACGTCGATCTGTCCAAGAGCCTCCGCGGTTTGCGCCGTGGCAGCTCGGATCGCCGTTGGATCGGCACTGTCAGCCCTTATCGAGAGCGCCGTCCCTCCCGCCGCCTCGATGGCGGAGACGACCTCTGCCGCCTTGTCCGGGCGCGACACATAGGTCAGAGCCACCGCGAATCCGTCTGCGGCCAGTCGCGATGCCGCGGCGGCGCCGATGCCACGCGATCCGCCGAACACCAGCGCTGTCCGGCGTTCCGTCCTTGATCCATTGCTCATGAAGAGTCCTTTCTTGATCGATCAGTGCATAACTAGGTGTGGTTCTACGCAGACCATGCCGATCCCCTAGTGAGATCGCAGGCGGTCGGTGGCGAAGTCGGCCATGCGGCGTAGTTCCTCCAAGCCACCGCCGCCACGCGCGGCAAGCTGAATTCCCGCCATGGTCAACTGAATGAAATTCGCTGCTTCCCCGGGGGTGAAGGTGGGGTCGATCTCTCCATTCGCCTGACCTTCGCTGAGTCGCTCGGCAAGCCGCTTGTTGATGGCCATCCCGACTTTGGTCCTTAGTTCGCGAAGTTCGGGATCGGATGCCCCGAATTCGCCGACCGAATTGACACCCATGCAGCCCATCGTCCTGAGCCTGTCGTCCTCGTCGATGAGTCCGATGAGCAGATCGCGGACGCCGGCTAGTGGTGAAATGGCGCCGTTCAGCCGCTTCAGGTGGCCGCTCGTCGTCTCTCGCTGATAGGTCTCGAGCGCTTCCACATAGAGCCGTCGCTTGTCGCCGAAGGCGTGGTAAAGACTCTGCCGCCCAATTCCCATTGCTTGGATGAGGTCTTCCGTCGACGTGGCGGCATAGCCCTTCGCCCAGAAGGCCTTCATGGCTTCCTTCAGGGCGACTTCCCGATTGAACTCTCGCGGTCTGGCCATGAACGCGGTTTAACCGTTATGCACTGATCAGTCAATAACGGCTCGCATGACTTTCATCGGCGAGCGACGTCAATTCCCTAGAGGCCGATTCCCCGCTGCCGGCCGAAGCTCCAGTCGACGCCGCCGTCGCCGCGGGCGACGCCCGAGACGTGACGGCCGAGCTGCTTTTCAATCGATGGTGTCCAAGGCACAAGGCTGAAGCCCAGGCCATCGTCGATCATGGCGAAGCGGCCGGTCGCGAGCGTGAGGCGCCGCTGATAGGTGCCGGTGACGTACTCGCCGGCCTCCGACTTGACCTGGGGTCGACCGGTCTCGGCGGTGATGCGGGCGGCAACTGCCTCCAGCTCGCGCCGGCGCAGCGTGTCGATCAGTCCGGGCTGGAAGCTGACGCCGCGCTTCTGGCGCTCGGCGAGGCCCTGACCGACGAGATGCTCGGCGCGGCGATCCATGGCGTCGCGCACCTCGGCGCCGAAGCCGCCGCCGAGCGCCACGGGCTCGCGGGCGATGGCCTGCCGGTCGAGCCAGGTCGCACCGGTCGCGGTGACCTGCCGCTCGATGTCGATATCGGAGCGCACGGCGATCGCGACGCGACGACGGCCCTGCGCATCGTCGAACTTGCGCAGCTCGACGATCGAGCCCGGCGCGCTGTCGCCGGCCGCGTCGAGGTCGGGCAGCTTGATATGATGGGTGCGGCCGTCGATGCCGTCGACAACGGCGAACGCCGTGCCCTTCAGCTCGTCGTCGAGCCCGCGCGCGACCAGGCGGCCGATGACGGGATCGTTGAGGCTTTCCGACGCGAGCACGTAGCTCGCGGTGCCGCGTGCGATGCCGCGCTCGGTCAGGCCATGATGGATGCGCTTGATGATGTCGCCGCGCTCGCCCAGCTCGCGCAGCGTCGCCTCGGCCTTCTCGGAGATCGTCCACTGGCCGGGGCCGATTTCATCGGCGAGGCCGAGCCCTTCGAGCTTGCGCAGCCGCCCGACTTTGAGCGCGCGGAATTCGTCTGGCCGGCGATCGGCATGCGGTGCGAGATCGATGACGCCGGTGCGATAGGCATCGCGGGCGAACTGGCGATCGAGATTGGTCCAACGATCGGCGTCGATCTGACGTTCGAGGGTGCGCCGGATCTCCTGATCGGTGCGCGGCCCCAACTCGTGGGTGATGAGGTCGCGCGCCCGGTCGCGCATGCCCTCTTTTATGTAGTCGCGCGAGATGACCAGGTCCGAACCGTCGTCGCGCACGCCGCGCACGATCAGGTGGACATGGGGATGCTCGGTGTTCCAGTGATCGACCGCCGCCCATTCGAGCTTGGTGCCGAGATCCTTCTCCATCTGCCCGACCAGCTCGCGCGCGAAGCCTCTGAGGTCGGACATCTCCACGGCGTCGTCCGGCGAGACGATGAAGCGGAAGTGATGGCGGTCGCCCTCGGCGCGCTCGGCGAACGCCTTGGCGTCGACATCGTCGCCGCCGGGACCGAACATTTGGGCCTTCTCCCCGTCACGGGTGACGCCGTCGCGCTGGAGATAATTGAGATGGGTGGCGAGCGGCGCGTTGCGGCCGCCATGGCGGAGCACACGCGCCTTGATCACCGCGCCGCGCGAGCGCGCCGTGATCAAACGGTTCGCCTGGATCGAGGCGCGTTGGCCGCGCCCGAATCGGGAGCGCGCGCCGGGCCCGATCTTCCCTTGCCGGGATACGCTGCCGCCAGCCCGCTGCGCCGCCGCCAGCGCCTGGGCGATGAAGGGCCGCACCCGCTGGGCGCTGGTTGAACGGATGCGGCCGGGCCGGATGCGGAATTCGTTCTCGTCGGTCACGGCTGAGGCCCCGCACATCGCGCGAAGCCGATGATTTTGTTGATGAAAGCGCCGGAGCGCAGGCTGCGCCGATCAGGCGCACCTCGCGAAATCGCGGCATAAGTCCTTGAAAAAGCACAACCGAACCAAGGCGCACATCGCGCCCTTTTATCCTGCCATCGTGCGGTTGTGCTTGCGGCTTCCCCTCCCGACACCCTCCAAGATGCGCCGTGGTTCGCCGTTGTGCGATGGAGTGCAAACCGGCTCATCGGGGACCTGCAGGGTCTCGCCGGGAGACGAAGAGGCCGCCGGCCGGTGCTGCCTCTGCCGCAGCGTCACGCGGCCGGACTGCGGTGTCGGTGTCGCGCGGTTGTTGTTCGGACTGCGCTGGAGCCGCCGCCGAGACGCGTTCGGCCGCACCGATGAAGAGCGGTGCGCGCGTCCAGGCCAGTGGATCGGCGACGGCAACAGTGACGGTGGCCGCCGTTGGTTCGCCGCCTGCAAGGGGGGCGAGCTGGGCGGCGTAGGCGCGCGTTTCCGCAGGCAATGCGCGACCGCCGGCGAGGAATTCCTCGTAGCGTCCTGGCCCGGCGTTGTAGGCCGAGAGGAAGCCCGGCGAGCCGTATTTGTCGTAGAGTTCGCGCAGATACGCCGTGCCCGCGAGAATGTTGTCGCGCGGGTCGAAGGCGTCCGTGCCGAGGCGATACCGGGTGCGCAGCTCTGCCCAGGTATCGGGCATGATCTGCATCAGCCCCATCGCGCCCTTGGGCGAGATGGCACGCACTTCGTTGGCGCTTTCGACCCGCATGACGGCGCGAATCCAGGCGACCGGAATGCCGAAACGCTGCGAGGCCTCCGCGACGAAGGCAGCGAACGGGCCGCCTGCCTCGGGCTGCGATAGCGGCACCGACTGCGCGAAGCCGTGCGACGTCAGCCCGGCGGCCAGGGACAGGCCGGAAAGGAGAAGGAGGAGCAGCCGGTGAGCGGCGCGGGTTCGCCGCGCGCCGCCCTGGTGCTGCCCCCGCTGCTGCTGCGGAGCGCGCACCGATCAGTCCTCCCTCTGCGGCTTGGTCGGGCGCGTCCAGTGCAGGCCCCAGGCGGAACCTTCGTCGTTCGAACGGAAGAGGTTGGCGCGCAACGGCCGGGGGAAAAGCGGGCTGTCGAACTGCGCGGAGACGTAGTCGCCGGCACGTTCGCCGACGTGTTTCCAGCCGGCGCCGACCTCGACGCCTTCCTCGCTGCCGAGCAGGATTCGGAAGTCCGGCGCGTTCTCGGCGTCCGAGGGTTCGGCGGGAACGAAGACGGCTTCGACGTCGATGCCGAGCGCGAGGATGCGCCCGGCATAACCGCTCCGGGTGCGTGTGAATTGTCCGATCTGGGTCATGGTGGTCTCCTTTGGTTTGGGGTGGACGCGGAAACTCAGTGGGTCGGCGCGCCCCAGACGTAGCGGCCGTCGCCGTCTTCATCGGTCCAGACCGGGAGCGCCCGGCCGATGACGGCGCCGACGGGCATTGGCCCGAAATAGCGCCCGTCCAGGCTGTCGCGGACGGCCCAGTTCATCAGGAAGAGTTCGCCCCCGGCGATGCGGCGGCAGCCCTGCCAGTCGGGCAGCGGACGGCCGAGATGATCGCGGTCGAGCGCGTCGCCCATCGGCGCGCCATCGACCGTGATGGCGTGATCGCGGCGGCAGACTTCTTGTCCCGGAAGGCCCGCGACGCGCTTCATCAGCGGGACGCCGCGGCCGATATAGCCGCGCTCCACCATGAAGTCGGCGAATGCCTCGGGCGCGCGGACGGCGACCAGATCGGTCACCGCGAGGTGACGCGGGTGGTCGATGCGATAGAGCCCGATCGGTGTGCTCGCCGAGGCGTTCCAGATGAAGGTCTTGGGGAACTCGACGAACGAAGCGATCGCGATCCCCATGGTCATGAAATAGGTGACCATAACGTAGCCGAAGCGGCTCATGACCCGACCCTCCGACGCAGGAGGAACGCCCGGTGATGGTCGTGCGTGTAGGTGCGCGGCTGATGGCCGGCGGCCATGCGGTTGTGGATGTGGCGCCAGTGATCCATCGAGACCTCGGCGGGATCGACGCCGATCGCCTCGATGGCGTCGATCATCTGCAGCACGCGCTCGACCTTCGGCCAGCCTTCGACCTTCAGCAGCACATCGGCGCCGGGACGGACGAAGGGAACGGTCTGGCGCGGCTCCACCGGCAGCGTGGCGCGCAGCACGTCGAGAGTGGACGCGACGGTGCCGAAGTCGTTGGCGGCCCAGCGCACGAAGGCGAACACGCTGTCCGGCGCGAAGCGCAGCACGCGCCGCCGACGGTCGAGGATCTGCTCGCCGGCCTCGCGGCCGAACCTGATCCAGTTCTCGACGCGCTTTTCGATCCAGGTGAGTTCGACTTCGGTGAGGATGTTTGGCGGCGGCGTGGTCGGTCTCGGTTCGCCGCGCGCATGGGTGGCGCCGGGGCCGGTCATGTCGCGTCTCCTTCGGTGGCTGGAAATTCGCGCGCGAGCAGCTCGCGCAGCATGTCGGCCACGGTGACGCCGCGCTGGAAGGCGGCGATCTTGATCCGCGCCCGCTGTTCGGTGGTCACGTCGATGGTGAGCCTGGCCGTGAACGCGTTGGCGTCGGTGACGCGGGCGGCGGGCGTGTCGGCTGACTTGATCCAGCTTTCCGGATCGCCCGGTCGGCTGGCGAAGCCGCGCTTCGGAGAGGACACGGTCACGGCGCGATCCTCGCGATCTCGGTGGCGAGTGCGGCGATCTCACGCGCGGCCGGGCTGTCGGCGTCCAGCTCACTGACGAGCCGTCCAGTCTGTGCGGTGTCGGCGAAGGCGACCCGCTGGCCGATCGTCGATGCGAGCAGCGGCGGATCATGGTCGGCAAGCGTTTCGGCCGTCTCACGGGCGATGACGGTGCGCGCAGCGCAGCGGTTCAGCACGAAGCGCGCGGCGAGCTGCGGCCGGTAGATGCGGGCCTCGCTGAGGAGCGAGAGCATTTCGGCGCTCGCCCATCCGTCGAACGGCGACGGCTGCACCGGGATCAGCACTAGGTCGGCGGCGAGCAGCGCCGAGCGCATCAGCCCGGCGACGCGCGGCGGACCGTCTATGATGACGTGGTCGACATCACGCGCCAGCTCGGGCGCTTCCCGATGCAGAGTGTCGCGCGCCAGGCCGACGACGCCGAAGAGCCGCGGCAGGTTCTCGCGCGTCCGCTGCTGCGACCAGTCGAGCGCAGAGCCTTGCGGGTCGGCGTCGATGACCGTGACGCGCTGCCCTCGCTGTGCCCATTCACCGGCAAGATGGAGCGCCAGCGTCGTCTTTCCCACGCCGCCCTTCTGGTTGAGGAGCGCGACGATCATGACGGTCTCCCGGTGATCGGGGACTCGTCCACAACTGCGCAAAAAGCGGTTTGCGTTAGAAAGATTCCGAAGGAATCTAGGTTAGAGAAGTTACGAGGCTCGCAAGTTGCTGATTCAGCGAGCGGATTCGACGATTCCGGTCCCCGATAGCACGAGGATCGGGTCCTCGATGGCACGATGAGTCCGGTCCCTGATAGCACGAGACGATTCACAGCTTATCCCCAGGGTGCATGGTCGAGCGGCGGCGCTGGCGAGAGATGCCGAGCGCGTGCGGGTCGATGGGTTTGAAGGAGAGGATTTCGGGCGCGCCGAGGCACTGCTCGATGGTCAGGCGGTAGCCCGGCAGCGGCTGGCGGCGGACGATGTCGCGCAGGTCGTAGGCGAAGTGCTTGAGCGGCGAGAGCGAACCGGACTTGGCGTGCAGATGCGGGAAATCGAAGCTCCAGCCGAACTCCTGTTTGCCGCCGTGCTTGCGCACGAGGCGGTAAAGCCAGCGCTCCAGTCCGCCCGTCAGGCCGAAATAGTCGCGGTCGATCGTGAGCACGAGCGCGTCGTCAAGGACGGCGGCGTAGAACCAGTCCGGCACGATCAGTTCGAGCCCAAGCGGACGTCCGCGTGCGTCAGCGCGCTCTTTCCACTCGTTGATCCAGGAGAAGCGGTGCAGTCGCCGTTCGGTCGGCTGGCGGATCGACGTCGCCACTGTTGTCGACTGGAGACGGTCGAGCGCGGCCTTGAGCCGGTCATAGTCCCGCAGGCTGACGCCGCGGCCGATGAACTGCAGAATCTCGTAGGGTGTGGTCGCCATCAGACGCGACGGCCGAAGACCGTGGTCGCGCGCCTCAACGATCTGCGAGGCCGCCCAGATCAGCACGTCGGCGTCCCAGATGGTGGCCATGCCGTGCTCGGGGACGGCCTCGACGCGGATGACGATGGAGCCGGCCTTGAAGTTGATCGGCGCCAGCCGCTTCGACTTGCCGAGCGCAAAGAACGGGTACGCCATCAGGTCCTGCGCGTCGCGCGGCGCGAGATCGCCAGGCAGCGCCCGGAAGAGATCGAGCTGCTCGCGTTCACTTCTGTGATGGCGCGCCGACATCCGCTGGCTGCTCAGCGCTGTGGCGCGTGGCTGCCTGCCGCGCCGGTCGGTTCGTGACGCTTCGCCGGCAGGATCGCGTCGCTGTCAGCGGTCGAGTTCTTGGTGCCGCGGTTGGCCCAGGCCTGTAGGTCGGCGATCGCGTAGACGACGCGGCCGCCGAGCTTCTTGAAGGCCGGGCCGGTGCCGTAGGTGCGGTGCTTTTCGAGGGTGCGGCCGGACAGACCGAGGAAACGTGCTGCCTCGGGCGTGCGCAAATAGCGGGGAGGGACTTGGACGGTTGTGCTTTCGGCCATGATCGAAGCTCCGTGCGGTGCTGGGGGGCCGCCGGATGTCGGCGGCGGTTCCAGCGCACGGTCGTTCGCTCAGGCGAGATTCACGATGTCGAAGATTTCCGGGAATAATCGACACCCCTTCGCGCTCTTGGTCAGTATCTGACGAATCACGGATAAAAGTCGCCCATCGGGATCTCGTCGGATCTGCGAACGTGTCGGATGCCAAAGCCGGGCCCAGCCCGCCACTCAGCGGGAAGCTACGATTGATCATCACAAGCGGGGATAGCTGCCCAATAAATCGAATAAAAAGATAATGCGCTGTGAATCGAAACCGAAGACTATCTGCCGGAACTTGATCTATCGGAAGATAGGTAGTATCACATCCTTATGAGTTCCGATGGACCTACCGACACCCGCAACGCCATCATGAAATTTGGCCGTGCCCTGGTTCAGGCGCACGGTTACAACGCGCTGAGCTTTCGGGAAATTGCTAAAGAGGTTGGCGTCAAAAGTGCGAGCGTTCACTACCATTTCCCGACAAAAGGCGATTTGGCAGCGGCTCTCGCGAAAGAATATACCGATCAGGCCGTGAGTTTTTTCCAGTCGTTGGAAGCGTCGGAGAGCGATCACGATCGTATGATCGACGCGTATATCAGTGTCTATCGGGCAGCTCTCGAGCAAGACAACCGGATGTGTCTCTGCGGGATGATGGCTGCTGAATCGGCCGATCTTCCGGCGTTTGTGCTGACTGAAGTCAACCGCTTCGGAGAAGTGAACGCGCGGTGGCTGACGAAAATGCTGTCGAAGAGACACCCCAAAACCTCTCACGAGAAGCTCGAAGCGCAAGCACTGTCAATCTACGCCGCGATAGAAGGCGCCCAACTCGTTGCCCGTGGTCGCGGGGACGTGGCGGTCTTCGATCGTATCATTGCCGCCTACAAGGCCCTGGGCTTGTTCTCTTAAGCGCGCCCTCCAAGATAACCAATCTATCGATTGATAGGCTTGACAGGTGACCAGCCACCCAAATAGAACGTGATCACCTATCTATCGATAGGTAATCATGCGATCAAGCACTCTATAGAGAGGGACGAATGTCTCGGGTTTTCGAACGCCTGACCTCGCTCCGCCGCTCACATCCTCAACTCAACGGAATTTAACAAGGACAGGTCCGATGCATCCTACATTATCAAAAAACTTGGTTCGTCTTGCGGTCGCTCTCGGCTTGGCAGCCGCGACCGTTCTCACGTCTCAGATCGCGCCCACCGCTGCTCTCGCCAAGTCGACCAAGACGAGTGTCGTCGGCGGCTCGTTACATCAATTCGCTAAAACGCAGTTTGTAACGGTCGATGGCACCCGTCTCGCCTATCGACGCTTTGGCAAACAGGGCGGCGTTCCGCTGGTCTTCTTCCAGCACTTCCTGGGCAATATGGACAACTGGGATCCGATGATCACGGACGGTTTTTCCAAGAACCGCGAGGTCGTCATCTTTGACAATGCAGGCGTTGCCGGCTCGGAGGGCCAGGTTCCTCACACGGTTCAAGGCATGGCGAAGTATGGTATCGGCCTGATTGAAGCGCTGCACATCAAGCAGACCGACATCCTGGGCTTCTCGTTGGGCAGCCTCGTCGCGCAGGAGGTCGCCTTTCAGCGTCCGGATCTCGTCCGCAAGGTGATCCTTATCGGTAGCGCGCCGCGCGGCGGCGACGGCATGGCAACTTTGACGCCGGAGTTCCAGGCGATGCTGACGAAGAAATACGAACCGGCAGACACCATCCTGCTGACGACGTTCTTCAACCCGACGCTGGCAAGCCAGGCAGCAGGTCAGAAATTCCTAGACCGCATTCGTCTGCGCACGGTCGATCGCGATGCAAATCCCGGTCCCGATGTATACGGTGCGCAGGTCGCCGCCTTCGCAGCCTGGGGCACACCGTCGGCAAATTCGAACGATTATCTGAAGAGCATCAAGCAGCCGGTTCTGATCGTCAGTGGCAGCAAGGATCTGATCCACTACACCAGCAATTCATATAAGCTGGAGGACAATCTGCCGAATGCCGAACTCGTAGTCTATCCGGACACCAATCACGGTTCCTTCTACCAGTATCCGGAGCTATTCCTGCAACAAGCAACGACGTTTCTTGATCAGAAATAAGCCCTGAATCAGCATGGGCCGGTATTCTCCCGGCTCATGCGCTTTCTTCCTAGATGGCGTCACCTCAAGCTTTGTTCGCCAGACAACGATTTCTCGGACATAAGCGGAACATGGGCTACGCTACACGCTTCAACCGCGCCATTGGCTCGTTGAGTGGGTGGAATTCACCTGCTGGAAGTCGCCTGGCCTGCTCCCAGAGGTAATCGCCGGTCAGACTGATGTGCGCCCAGCCCATCGGAGAAAGGTGCGCAAGCAGTGCCGCATCGAACGTCGTGCCGACAGCGTTGAGGTGCTGGGCGGCCCGGTCGAGATAGACCGTGTTCCAGTAGGAAATCGCCGCAATCAGCAGGTTCAGCCCAGATGCGCGAAATTCCTGATTTTCCAGCGAGCGATCGGTGAACCGACCCTGCCGGTTGGTATAGATGGCGGCGGCAAGCGTGTGCCTCGCCTCGCCTTTGTTGAGACCGGCCTGACAGGCACGTCGCAGTTCCGGTTGTTCAAGCCAATCGAGCGTGAACAAAGTGCGCTCGATACGGCCCAGTTCAGCCAATGCAAAATCCAGCCTGTTCTGGCGTTTGTAGGCGGCAAGTTTTCGCAAGATTACTGACGGCGCCACCGTGCCATCCTTGATTGAGGCGACAATCCTGACGATGTCATCCCAATCGGCCTCGATCGCTGCCGTTTTGATGGTGCGGCCCATCAGATTTTCGATGCCCTTGTATGTCGATGGCGCAGCGATCGAACCCAGCTTGCGGTCGCCAATATCGCGCAGCCGGGGCGCGAAGCGGAACCCGAGTAGGTGGCAGAGTGCGAAAACATGATCGGTGGCGCCGCCGGTATCGGTATAGTGCTCATGCAACGGAAGGTTGCCGGCGCCCAGGACAAGCCCGTCGAGCACGTAAGGCGCTTCACCTGCCGTCGCGGACATGATCCGTGATCCGAATGATGCGAAGTGATCGGAAAGGTGAGAATAGATTTTCACGCTAGGTTCGGCGCCATATTTGGCATTGACGTCCGCCGCCCCTGAACGTCTCCGCCCCGACCGGAAGAACTGGCCATCGGACGACGAACTGGTGCCAGCGCCCCAATGCCGCGCGAAGGGTAATTCGTGATGGGCTGAGATGATCATGGCCAGCGCGGCCTGATAGTTCTCGGGTGAAAGATACCAGTTGTGGGTCCATGCGAGTTGGGCATAGCTGACGCCTTCGCTGGCATTGGCCATCCGCTCCAGCCCGAGGTTGGTGCCATCAGCCAGAATTGCGGCGAGTACCGTGCTGGGGTTGTCGTGCTCCTTGCCTGAGCGCAGGTCACGGAATGCGTTCAAAAAACCAGTGCGTTCGGCGACTTCAAGCAGCAGCTCGGTGATGCGCACGCGGGGAAGCAGGGTATCGAGCTTGCGATCGAGGGCTTCAGCTTCCGGTGGGGTGACAGGCGGCATTTGCTGAAGCTTGAGCCGGTCTCGTTCGAGCGACACTCCCTCAAGCTTGTTTGTTTTCAACTGCTTGGCAAATCGGCGCAGCCGCCAGTCAAGATTTCGTGCCCGGTCAGCGAGGTAGGATGCAGCATTTGAATCGAACGGAAGCACATCCGCCACTTTGGCGGCGTCGCGCCGACCCAGCAAATAGGCATCGAAGCGCTGATAGTTGCGGGTTCCCTCGATCCATACATCACCGGCGCGCAAACGATCACGCAAGGTTGCCATGATCGCAATTTCATAACGTCGGCGGTCGATACGGCCGCTTTCGGTGATGAGACGCTTCCACTGCCGATTGGGGAATGGCAGTGGAACGCCATCGGGAAGGTCGCGCGACTTTCGTGTGTTCGCATCGCGAATGACATCGATGGCTTTGATCAGTGCCGTCCCTGTTCCAGACGCCTTGAAGGTGAAGGCGTCCAGAAATGCCGGGCTGAAACGCCGTAGCGTGGCGTAACGCTCGGTTGCCGTTACCAGTGCGTCCTCGCCGGCAAGATCAGCAAGGGCATCTACTTGGGCCTTTGCCGCAACAAGCCGGTGCCAGCCCACCGCTTCGTCAATCAATTCGAGCGGATCGCCGCCATTCTGGACAGCCTCATCAAGTGCTGTAATCGTGGCGCCAAACAGCCGCATGAGTTGCCCCACCGACTGAATACTATCTTGGTAGCGACGCTCGCGCCCACGCCGCGCGCGCGTGAACATGCCGCCGATAAGTCGGTCAAACATTTGGATCGCGGCATCGGCAAGTCTGGCCTCAAGGTCGATCACTGCGGCCGTCAACGTCGCCCGCCTGCGATTGACGCTGTAATCCGAAAGCAGGAATGCCGGTGCCACGCCGCCCTCGCGGACAAATTGGGCAAAGCGGAATTCCGGAATGGCGCCCCCAACTACCGGGTGGATACCTATGCCGCGAACATAGCGCAGGCGCTCAAGCAAGCCATTGATATTGGCCGCAGTCGGGGCTTCTTCGAAATTACGCAACCACGCCAGCGGTGTCATGCCGAAATCCGGGTTGTTGATTACGAGTTCGTCTAGCCGTGTCAGTTCAGCAGAGCTGAGGCCTTCGACGATTGCGGCTGCGGCAGCTTTGCGTGCGCGTGCCCGGCCAGCAAGACCGGCGCGTTCCAGTGTGTCGCCTGACGGAAGAATGAACCGCTCACCCTTCAGGCCAACCATGAGGGCGCGAACAATCGGTTCACCTCTGTCTGTATACTCGGCGGCTTGCGCGGCAAGATTCAGGGCAAGTGCCAGGTCGCCACGTCGAAACGGGCGTATGCCAAGATAACGCGCCACGAGATCGGCATGATCGGTACGGGTTTGCGCGCGCTGACCATATGCAGAGAAGGAGGAAGGATCGACGAATAACTGTGCCGCGAGGTACTGAAGAATGACGTCGGGAAGCCCGATCTCGGGTTGCAGACCAAAGCCGGGATGTCGCATCAAAGCGATTTGTGCAGCCAGACCGAGGCGATTTGCTGGACCATAGCGGCGCCCAACCAATTCAACATCTTCCGCAGAAAGGGTATAATGCCCAATGATCGCGGTTTCTTGGACAGGAGGATCGAACAGGCGCCGGCGCTCGTCTCCGGTCAGAAGTCGGCGTCGTGCCATTTTGCTCTCCCGCTGAGGCGAATAACAAAATTGACACCAAAGCGGCTTGCACTGGAGGGAGGCCATTCGTTGCCGGTTGATCCCCGAGCAATCACCCGGCGCAGCAAGACAGTTTGGCGACATCCTTATCAAACGTTTGGGCCGCCAGTTTGAGGCCTTCCACAGTGGTCAGGTAAGGAAATATCGTTGCACCCAATTCCAGGGTGGTCATGCCGTGTTTGATCGCCAGCACCAGTGTCTGGATCGAATCCGCGCCTTCGGGTGCCATGATCTGGCCGCCCAGCAAACGGTCGTTCGCCTTGTCGGCAATCAGTTTGATGAGACCCCGCGTATCGCGTGCTGCCAGTGCCCTTGGCACAGCATCGAGCGGGAGCAGCGAAACCTTGATGTCCAGGCCTTGCGCCCGTGCTGTCGTTTCAGTGAGGCCGGCGCTGGCGACTTGCGGGTCGGTGAAGACGACGGATGGCATGGAGGAATTGTCGTAGCGGTATTGGTTGCCCGTCACCGCGTTGCGCGCGGCCAGTTTTGCGCCATAGGCGGCCATGTAGACGAACTGGTCCCGTCCCGTTACATCGCCCGCCGCGTAAATGCCTGGAACCGACGTTTCGAGGTGGTCATCGACGACGATTCCACCATTACGGGCAAGCACTATGCCGCGCTCCTCCAGCCCAAGCCCGTCGCTATTGGGTCGGCGTCCGGTGGCGATGAGCACCTGTTCCGCCGCGACGGTGTCACAATGCCCCTCGCAGGTCAATTCGACCCCGCTCTGTGTTTGGGCGATACGCTGATAGCCGACACCTGCGCAAACCCGCACGCCCTCGGCTTCCAAATAGTTTTTCAGCGCGGCACTCACTTCCGGGTCCATTTCGGGGAGCAGGCGGCTTCGGCAGCAGATGGTGACATCAACGCCCAGACGCGAAAACATCTGTCCCAGTTCTACCCCGATCACCCCGCCACCGATCACCAGCAGCGATTTGGGCAAGCGATCCAGCGCCAGCGCCGATGTGCTGGTTAGGTAGGGCACGCTGTCCATCCCCGGAATCGGCGGCACGGCGGCGTGCGCACCCATCGCCAATATGACCTTGCCGACCTTCATGGGCGCATCGCCGACAATCAGCGCACCATCGGCAAAGCGTGCCTTGCCCTCGATATAGCTCACACCGTCATAGGCGGGCAGCAGATCGACATATTTTTTTTGGCGCAGCGTCGTGACAAGATCGTCCTTCGACGCCGCCAATACGGACCAGTCATCCATCTGGACAGCGCCCCCAAGGCCGGGAAAGCGCGCGGCGGCAAGCCCACCATGCACCGCTTCGGCGGCGCGGATCAGCGTCTTGGAAGGAACGCAGCCAACATTGACACAGGTGCCGCCAATCGTGCCGTGACCGACGAGCGCCACTTTCGCGCCCAGATCGGCAGCGGCGATCGCGGCGGAGAACCCGGCAGAACCCGCGCCGATGACGGCCACGTCAAATCCTTCCTGCCCGGGGCGGTTGCAACAGTCGTTCATTGCTTATCGCTTTCTTGAGGCGCTGGCGGCGCCCCGCTCAGTTTTGAATAGCGCGCGCCGGATAACCCGCGTTGGTTGATGCAGCGGCAATCGCAGCAGCATTGGTGCGGCGCGGGTTATAGGTTGCGCGCGCGGTCTTGGCTGCGAAATCGACCGTGACCGCCGTTACCCCGGCGACGCCTTCCATCGCCTTCTTCACGGTGATCGGGCAGGTGGCGCAGGTCATGTTCTCTATGGCAAAGGTGGTTTGCTTCTGAGCGGTTGCGGTAGCCGCGGGGCGATCTTGCGCCGTGCCACTAACTGCATAGGCGACCCCGCCGCCAGCCATAGCCAGCACGGCCATAGCGATACATACTGTCTTTTTCATGGGTATTTCCTTTCAATAGAACCAGGGTGCCCACCAGTCGATGGTGAGCGCCAGGATGGCGACGGCAAGGCCCAGCCACAGCACCGCCTTGGTGGTCCAAGCCGATTGTGGACGAGCGCAGTAGGAACCGTCTTCACAGGGCGGTTTCGGCTTGAAATAGACATGCCAGAAGCCGTAGCCGAGCAGCGCGAGCGTTACGCCTGCGACATAGGGCTTGTAAGGTTCGAGCGCCGTCAGGTTGGCGATCCACGCGCCGGAAATTCCGAGCATAACCAACAGTAGCGGGACGACGCAGCAAGCCGAGGCGAGCCCCGCGCCGATCAATGCGCCCGCCGCAACCCAGTTTGCCTGCTTCGGCTCGTGGTTTTCGGTGAGGGCTGGCTGTCCCGCTTCCGGCGTTGAGACCATGGCTTGAATCCCTTGTTCCAACTGAGTGATTCGCAATGTAGGCTCTGTAGCCACTACAGACTCAAGAGGTATTTTCATGGAGCAACAGGTCGGCATCTTGCGTGCCCAGCTTGCCCGGAAAACAGGCTGCAATCTCGAAACCATCCGCTATTACGAGAAGGTGGGATTGCTGCCGGGGCCGCCTCGCAGTTCCAACGGCTACCGCGTCTATTCGCCGGAACTGGTGCAAAGGTTGCAGTTCATCCTGCGCGCGCGCGACCTTGGCTATGCAATGGATGAGATACGGTCATTGTTGTCGCTCACCGATACCGGTGCACAAACCTGCGCGGAGGTTATGGCGAGAACCGAACTCCACCTTGAAGATGTCCGCCGCCGCATTGCAGATTTGCAGAAGATAGAGGTGACGCTGGCGACCACGTTAGCCAGATGCACTGGAGATGACGTTGCCGAATGTCCCATCCTGGAAGCACTCCAGTTTTTACCCCATCAAGGCAATTGACGCCATCTTTGAGGGATTTGATTTTGTGATGTCAGCTTGGAGTATAGCCTAACCGGACGTCAGGATGCAGCGGCGGTTTCTGTCAGGATAGGGTTATGGCAAGCATTTATTGACGCATGTTCCGCCGTGTCATAGAATTCAACCTGACATTTTGACCGGAGGCGGCGATGAAAGGCCAGAGGATCGGTTACGTCCGGGTGAGCACATTCGATCAGAATGTCGATCGCCAGTTGGACGGGCAGTCGCTCGACCGGATTTTCACCGACAAGGCATCGGGCAAGGACATCAACCGCCCCGAACTCGATGCCATGCTCGCCTTCGCCCGCGAGGGTGACACCGTCGTGGTCCACAGCATGGATCGATTGGCGCGTAATCTCGACGATCTGCGCAAACTGGTTCAGTCCCTCACCAAAAGAGGCGTCCGGATCGAGTTCGTGAAGGAAAGCCTGGCCTTCTCGGGCGAGGATTCCCCGATGGCCAACCTGATGCTCTCGGTCATGGGTGCGTTCGCCGAATTCGAGCGCGCCCTGATCCGGGAGCGGCAGCGCGAAGGCATTGCGGTCGCCAGACAACGCGGTGCTTATCGCGGGCGGAAACGTTCCCTCTCCGACGAAATGGTCGCCGAGCTGCACCGCCGTGTTGATGACGGCGAGCGCAAGGCCGTCATCGCCCGTGACCTGGGGATCAGTCGCGAAACCCTCTACCAGTATCTCCGCGCTGCCACCTGAGCCGGTTTCACCCAGCCTCGCTCACCCTTAGGCTTGTCTGATTGATACGACCAATGTCACGTCTCTTGAATTGCTTGAATCATATCAATGAGGATTGGAGGTCTCCTTCGTCAAACGAATGGCAAGAGCGCGACCGATTGCCGCTGCGGCGACTGGCTGGACGGCGCTTGGCGGAAATGGTGCAACCGAACTAGCATTGATCTCGCAAAGCGCATAGGAGCCATCGCTGATGGCTTCACCAGGGCGAAATAGGAAGTCGGCGTCCCAAAGAAGCGGAAGATCGTGGTCGGCGATCGACAGCAACCTTTGCATCTCTGGAATCCAGCGATCCTCCATCGCTTTCCGTAAGGCTGCGAAGCGCGTCACCTCCGGTCCGAACATGGCGCGGCCCATCGGCTGTGGGGTTGACGACGTTGTATCAATGGCCGTTGGCGTCATCAGCGCAGTGATCAGGTTGTGCCCAAAGCCAACCACTCGGTGCCCGCACACGTAGCAGCGGACCATGCCCTCGGACGACTGCGGCTGATAAGCCTGATCGATCAGCACGCCGCCGTCGTTTAGAAACGGCACCCACCTTTCCAAGCACTCGGCTAGGCTGATGCGCTCCGATTTGCTTCCTTGGCGGGCCTCTTGAACTTTCACCGACGTTTTCAAAGCCGGAGCGTTTCCCGCTTCGTCTAGTTGGACACGCCATACATTCCTGCCGCCGTTGCCGTAGTTCGGCTTCAGCACGCGCGGGCCTGCGGCAAGATGTTCGGGGAAACGAGCGCGAAGGCCTTCAGCGTCCACGTATCGATCGACATCGCTGCCCCATTCCATGGATCGCGTTGTGTAGAGCACTTCCTTGACGCCGATTTTGGCGATCACGTCAGGATGCGCGCTGACGACAACGCCGCACGCCGCGACTTCGCGCAGCATCGGGTCGAGCACCGAGCGGTCGCCTGAAATGTCCAACGGATTCACCCAGACCAGCACCGCGTCGAACGACAGCAACTCGTCACGAATGTCGCGAACCGCTTCGTCTCTGTACAGTACAGGCCTTGTGGTCGCCCCGAACGACCGCAAGGCTTGAACGATCGGCCACTGCCGAGCTTCATGAAAGCGATGCGTCCACTCGGCCGCTTGTCCGCGCCAAAGAAGAGCGATGTTCGGGCCGGATGTCACTGTTGCATCTCCCATCGGACCTGCCCCCTTTGTGGTCGCCAACTCAGGTGTCGCGCAGAAGTGGGTGTTGATCCTCGGCGGACGGGTCAGCCGCCGCCGCGCAAAGCCGCGGCATAGCGGCGGTCGACCACTTCCCAGTCGATGTTGCGGAAGAAGGCGTCGACGTATTTGGCGGCGGCGGTGCCGTAATCCATGTGAAAACTATGCTCGTACATATCGAGCGCCAGCAGCGGCACGCCGGCGATTGCGCCGTGCATATGATCCCACGCCCAATGGTTGTGCAGCGAGCGGGTGTGGAGATTGTAGACGAGCACGCACCAACCTGATCCGCCGGCAAGACTCATGCCGGTGCGGCGGAAGTCGGTCTCCCAGCGGTCGAACGAGCCGAACGCCGCGCCCAGCGCGTCGCGGATCGAGCCGGCTGCTTGACCGTTGCCGCCCAGCCCGTCGAAATAGATTTCATGGAGCACGACCGAGCCGGTGCGGTGCAGCTCCTCGCGCTTGAGGCCGCCATAGACCACCGGCGGTAGGTCCGGGTCAGCGAGCGCGGCGGCAAGGCGTGTTTCGATCATATTCAACGCCTTGACCGAGCCGGCATAATTGTTCTCGTGGTGCGATGTGATCAGCCTTTCGGAGAGGCCGTGGAGCCTGGCGGGATCGAACCTGAGCGGCTTGATCTGATGATTGCCGGCGAATGCGAGGACATTCGTCGGCGCTGCGGTCGGCGTCTGCGCCGAGGCTTCGTTCATAGTCATGGCTGCGGCTCCAATGCCAAGAGTTGCGATTGCACTGCGTCGGGAAAATTGGTCGATCGTCACACGTCACTCCCTTCAGATGATCATTACATATGCGGCCCCGAGGACGGAGCAGACGCCGAGCACCGGCAGCATGCCGGCCTTGAACCGGAACATGGCGAGGATCGCACCCACCGCCAGCGCTAACGCGGGCCAGTCGACGGACGTCAGGACTGGGAGATCGATGGCGCCGGCCGCGAACGGCACTTCGCGGACTTGCCCGAACAAGGTGTGAATCCCGAACCAGACTGCCAGATTGAGAATGACACCCACCACTGCGGCGGTGATCGCCGAAAGCGCGGCCGACAATGCGCGGTTGCCGCGCAGGCGTTCGATGAACGGCGCGCCGGCGAAGATCCACAGGAAGCAGGGCAGGAAAGTGACCCAGGTGGTGAGAATCGCGCCCAACGTCGCGGCGATGAGCGGCGGCAGTCCGGTGGCCTCGCGGAAGGCTGCCAGAAAGCCGACGAACTGCGTCACCATGATCAGCGGCCCGGGCGTGGTCTCGGCCATGCCGAGCCCGTCGAGCATCTCGCCGGGCTGGAGCCAGCCATAGGTCTCGACTGCCTCCTGCGCGACATAGGCGAGCACCGCATAGGCGCCGCCGAAGGTCACCACCGCCATCTGGCTGAAGAAGGTGGCGATGCGGCTGAACACGTCGTCGGGGCCGAACGCGAACAGCAGCGCTGCGACCGGCCCGAGCCAGAGCAGCAGCAGGACGCCGGAGATGCGCAGCGACCAAGAGAGGTTCGGCCGGGCATGGTCGGGAAGGCCCTCGCCAAGAGCGGTGTCGCGGTCGTGGACTATCTCAGCGCCGGCGGGACCATGTCCGCCGCCGCCCTTGAATGCGGCGTAACCAGCGCGGCCACCGAAGAAGCCGATCAGCGCGGCGGCAAGCACGATCAGCGGGAAGGGCACGTCGAGCACGAAGATCGCGACGAACGCCAGCGCGGCAAAACCGCGCATGACGTTGTTCTTCAAGGCACGCGAACCCACCCGGACCACCGCCTGTAGCACCACCGCCAGCACGGCGGCCTTCAATCCGAAGAACAATCCCTCGACCAGCGGCACTTCGCCGAGCAGCACATAGACATAGCTGAGCCCTAAAATCGCGAGGAAGCCGGGCAGCACGAATAGCGCGCCCGCGACCAGGCCGCCCTTGGTCTTATGGAGCAACCAGCCAATATAGACAGCTAGCTGTTGCGCTTCAGGGCCGGGCAGCAGCATGCAATAGTTGAGCGCGTGGAGGAACCGCTCCTCGCCGATCCAGCGCTTCTCCTCGACCAGGATGCGATGCATCACCGCTATCTGGCCCGCCGGTCCGCCGAAGCTGAGCAGCGCGACCCTGATCCAGACGCGCACCGCCTCGCCAAAGCTGATGCCGTGCTCGTGCAGCGTCTCGACTGCGATTTCAGCGCGTGCGCTGGCCTCCATCTTTAGTCCTCTTTTCGCCGGGTGAAGTGAGCATAGAATCCGTCGAGCGCGGTCGATCCGCGCGCGATCCGCTCCTCGTCGTCGTCGGTGCCGGCACAGATGCCGGCGATAAGCGCGCTCACTCCCGGAGTTTCCGGGCGCTCGAACCGAGCATCGGCAATATCAAGGTCGTGAACAATTTCGCCGAGCGCCCGCAGCGCGGGGTCGGTCTCGAGACCGGTGCGGAACACCAAGGTCTCGAAGGAGCAGCGGTCGCCTTCGTGGGTGAACTCAGCGTCCGCCATGTCGAACCTCAGTTCGTCAGGCTCCGGCACATATCCTTTGCCCTCGACGAACTTGAAGCTCGCCTCGGGGTCGATGAAGCGGCGAATGAGCCAGGCGGACGCGATGCGATCGACATGGACATGGCGGCGCGTCACCCAAACGCGGCGCTTTAGCTCCGCCGGGGTCAGCTCGGGCGCACTGGGGCCGCTCACATCGGGATGTTGGTGAGAGCGGCGGTCCGCCTCGGTGATGGCGGCCTGTGCCGCCTGCCGACCATGCGCACCGAAAAAGTCGATCGCGGCGACCTCGTTCAGGCGTTTGCGCAGGCGGCCCACATCCGCCGCCGCGACATACTCGCCCTCACACAGCGCGCGCGCCTCGCGTGCCAACTCCTCATAGTCGGCGTCACGCGCAGCGTCGAACACTCCGCGCAGCTCCGCATCGCCCATGCCGCCGACAAGGCGCGCTTCGAGGATCAGCGCCTCGCCGCCATTTTCGGTGATCTCGCGATGCAGTTCTTCGAACAGCGCGCGCGTGTCCTCGCGATTGGGGAGCGCATGGACGGCGTTCTTGAGCGGCGCGGCCCCGATCGCCTGCAAACGCCGCCAGACCTTCACCCGCAAATAGGCAGGCTTAGCCGGAAGCTGCGGGATCAGGAGCAACCAAGGGGAAGCTTGTGTGTTTGTCATAGTTGTATCGTCACTAGCCTACAAGTGTAAGGGTTGCATCACAAGCCTCATGAGCATAGGACTGCTTATCCCGAAGAAAGAAACCGGAGCGCAATGTCGCGGCTCGCCGGCGGCGCGCTCGCATGACGTGAGGCTTTCCGTGTCGAGTGCGCTGATGAAGGATCAATTATGCTGAAAAAGACCATCGCCTTGGGATTCGCCAGCCTCCTGCTGGCAAGCCCGGCATGGGCAGCGCCGGACTGGTCGGCTGTCGACCGGGCGATAGGACGAGCGGGGGCCGAACAGCCGGGGGGCGTTTACCGCTACAGCTTCCCGCGTTCGGACCTGAGCGTCACGCTGGATGGGGTGACGATCAAGCCCTCCCTCGCGCTCGGTTCCTGGGCGGCGTTTCAGCCGATGGGCGACGAGGCGATGGTGATGGGCGATCTCGTGCTGACCCACGACGAGGTGAACCCCGTTTTGAGCCGCCTGCTCGCAAGCGGTTTTACGATCACCGCGCTCCACAATCACCTGCTCCGCTCTTCGCCTGCGACCATGTACATGCACATTGCCGGCCACGGCGACCCGGTGAAGCTCGCGGCCGCGCTCCGGCAAGCGCTATCAGCCAGTCGGACCCCGCTCGCCGCGCCGCAATCGCCTTCGGCCAGCGCAGCCGCATCGCGGCTCGACCTCGATGTGGCCGCGCTCAACCGGTTGATGGGCGGTGAGGGCAAGACGGCCGGTGGCATCCTCCAATACAGCTTTCCGCGCGCCGAGCGGCTGATGGACGGCGATATGGAGACTCCGCCGACGATGGGCACGGCGACCGCGATCAACTTTCAGCCAACCGGGGACGGCCGAGCCGCCATCACCGGCGATTTCGTACTTGTCGCAAACGAGGTCGATCCGGTCCTGCGCGTGCTGCGGACGAACGGGATCGAGGTCACGGCGCTGCATAATCATATGCTAAACGACGAGCCGCGGCTGTTCTTCATGCACTTCTGGGCCAACGACGACGCAGCCAAGCTCGCCCGTGGGCTGCGCGCGGCGCTCGACAGGATGAACAATCAGAGGAGTTGAACTCGGACGACGGCTCATTGGGCCGTAACCGCCGCCCGCCCGACCCCACGGCCCTTATGCAGGAAGTGGAATGGAACATGGCTAGCAAACGAACTCTCACTGTTGTCGCAGGCGTGGGCGCGGCCGCGCTGGCGATCGCGGGCGTGGCGATCGCGCAAAACCACGAGGCGAACGAAAACCGGATAATCGGCAAGCACAGCGAACGAGACATCCCGCTTGCTCAGGTGCCCGAGGCCGCGATGAACGCGGCACGCGCGCAACTCGCGTCAATAAGCAAAGCGGAGCAAGTCACCCGAAAGGCGGACGGAAGCACGCTCTATGAAATCAAGGGCAAGAACAGCGACGGAAAGACGATCGAACTGTTCGTCACGCCCGAAGGCCAGGTGCTCGGCCGCGAATGATGGATCAGCACGGGGCGCCGGCCGTCGAGGGCCGTGCGCCCCTTCCGAAATGATACTGCGGAATAGGAGACGAAAATGCGGCCAAGACGATGGATATTGTTATGCGCCGCTTTGGCCGCCCTGCCTGATAGTGCGATCGGCCAAACCGAACCCGCGTCGGCGACGGGCTCGGCGTTGTTCGTAAGCTGTCAAGCGAATGAGCCGCGATGCGGCGCTTACCTCCAAGGCGTGCTCGACATGATGATCGTCGCGCGAAAAGCGGAATGCCGCGCTCCACGCTATGACCGATCGGCGCTGCGCGCGGCATATTTACGCTGGGCGGAGCAGAATAGCTATTTTATGAGTGTTCATATGGTGGCCGGAGCTGAACGCTCGTTAGCGAAGGCTTGGCCATGTCAGTAGCATCGTACCCCGCGGCGTAGCCTGCCCGGCGGCTGCCTTTGAGGGCAGGCGGAGCGTCCGCCTGGCGGTGAATTCCGCCAGCTCAACGATCCCATGTCGCGCCTCAAGCTCGCTAATTAGCCGATGTTCGCATTATGTCTGCCAAATCGTTGTCTGGCGCACAAACCTTGAGGTGACGCCAGGTGGCGGCGACCCGACTGTTGAGGTCGATGGCCATGGCCGCCAACAGATGCCCGAGGCATGCGAAGAGCACGATCGCAGCCAATGTGGTGGTTGAGCCTTGCCGGTCGGGCATGGGGCTCAGGAGGTCATCGGTTGAACCGGCTCGAACGCATACCCACCCGACGATGCCGGGCAGGAGAAGCAACAGAGCAATAAATAGCTGGTAGCCGAGCGTCATGCCGGCTGCGGGCGTCGACCGCCAGCCTCGGGCTGTCGCTCGGCGATCGGGCGTGCCTCGCGCAGGCACGGGAGCTGGAGCGCCCTGCCCTCACCGCCGATAAGTCGTGGCGGGCTGTGAAGGTGAAAGGGCTGAAGGTCGAGGTGTTGCGATAGCCGGCGACGACCGCTTTGCGCCCCAATGCTGGTCGCTCAGCGAGCGCCCGGGCCTGCCCGGAAGCGGACATTCTGACCTACGATTGTGGTACCGACGGAGGGGCAGGCTACCGTGCATCGGGATCGCGTGTCAGAACCGACCGGTTGTGACACAAAGCTCACGGCGAAAAGCGCCGTTGCTTCAGCGCCCTGCTTTCCTGCAAGCGGTCGGGAAGCGGGGACTGAAGAAGGCTTCTCAAACCATTACAGTGAGAAGGTAGGCTGATCCGAGCGGCACCGACACGATCTAATCAGAGCTTGACTATAAAGCTATCTAGGTAGACTTAATGGCGCATGTCTCGAACACGCGCGCTCTCACCCCAAGCCCGGATGATCCTCGCCGTCCTGCTCGACGCACGTGACGGATGGTCTCACGGCTATGAACTGGCGCGGCTCGCCGGTGTGAAATCCGGCACGCTCTACCCCCTCCTGATCCGTCTGGAAGCGCAGGGCTATCTTGAAGCGGAATGGCAACAGCCTCTGGAGAGGGGACGACCGCCGCGGCACGCCTACCGACTGACGGCCAGCGGGGTGCAGCTCGCCCACGCCAATCCTCCGGGTCAATCGGCGTCACCGGCTTCAGGCCAGCGGGAGGCGACAATATGAGCGTTGGACGTCGGCGCGGCCTTGCCGATCTTGCCTGTCGCGCTCTGCAAGCCACGCTACCTCCCTCCTTGCAATCATGGGGAAGGGCCATCCGTTGCGAAACGGCGGAGATTTCCAACGATACCAAGGCGCTGCTGTTCGCGCTCGACAGTGTGTTCGGCCTCATACCACGCGTGCTCGCGTCGTATCTGCTCCGCCCCTTCGCCTCGCTGATCGGCGAAGGCGCCCTTTCCTCCGAAGGACTAACGACCATGGACTTTCACGAAAGCGCGGCGCGTCGCCCCCGCGCCATAGGTATCGCGTGCGCAACCGCCGCGGTCGCGCTGGGCCTCGCCTACATGGGGGTCGCCGGCGCTCCCGCGCGCTACCTGGGCATCAACCTCGTCGCGCTGGCGATCGGCATGACGCTGCTGGGTCTCGTCGGCCGCGTTATGCTCGCGGGCCCGCGGTGGGCGGGCGGGACGATCGCGGCGATGGCGGGTGCGCTGCTGGCTACCGCCCTGCTCGGCGACGACGTCGACGGCGCGGTGCGGTGGGTACGCCTCGGTGGGCTGTCCATCCAGCCGAGCCTGATCCTGCTGCCCCTGATGGTCGTAGCGTTCGCGCGATGCCGCGACGCGCTCGCGACGGCGGGCATGATCGTCGCCGCCGCCGCGATGGCGATCCAGCCCGACCGTGCGATGGCCGGAATGCTTGCGGCGGGTCTGGGCGTCCTCGCGGTCATGCGCCCCGAAAGGCACCTCATCGCGGCGCTCGGCGCGAGCGTCGCCAGCTTCGCCGCGACGTTGGTCCGTGCCGACACGTTGGCGGCGGTCCCCTATGTCGACCAGATCCTCTACTCGTCCTTCGACGTCCACGCAGCCGCCGGCGCGGCGGTACTGGGTGGCTCGGCCCTGCTCCTCGTTCCTGCGATCGTCGGCTGGCGCCGCGATCCGGCGAATCGCGACTCCTATGCCGCCTTCGGGTTCGTCTGGCTTGCCGGGATCATGGCTGCCGCCCTCGGCAACTACCCGACCCCGATAGTGGGTTACGGCGGAAGCGCGATCATCGGCTATGCCCTGAGCCTTCTGGCGCTGCCGAAGCTGACGGGAGCAGGAGTCGGCGTGGACGCGCAGGCGGCCGGCGAGGCCGAAACGACGCCGCTCGATCGCCATCTGCTCGTCGGCGCGGCCTGATCCGAATGGCCGACGCCCACACGGGCGGCCGCCCTCGCCGCGCGGCCAGCTCGATACTCAAGCGCCCATACCGGTCTTGGCTGCTCGCGATCCTCGTCGCCGCTTCGATCTACTACGCATGGACGGAGATCACGAAGACGCGAGGTGCCCAGAAGGTGTCCTTCGTCCCGGCGGAACAGGCGTGCGGGACGGCGGGCCCGTTCCGCTACTGCGTCAACCGGGACCGGCGGGGCTCCAACGGCGACATCGTCTATCATCTGCACGGTCGGAACCTGGACGAACGCATCTGGAACGACGACACCTACTTGACCGCGATGCTGCAGGGCGAATGGCAGCGTAGCCGGGCGCTGCCGCCCACCGTCGTCACCCTGTCCTACGGATCGACCTGGATTCTGACGCCCAAGGGCGAAAAGGCTGACAGCGGCTTGCTGGACGATCTGATGACGCGCCTGCCGGCGATCGAGGCCAAGGTCGGGCGCCCGCACCGCCGCCTGCTGATGGGCGAGTCGATGGGCGGGCTCAACGTCCTGGTCGCGGGCCTCTCCTACCCATCGCGGTTCGCCAAGGTGGCGGCGTTATGCCCCGGCGTATATGCATCCTCGCCGTTCGCATCGCTGTCTACGATCCGCACGACGGCGGAGCGTACGGGTGCGAACCCCAAGATCGTGTTCGGCGTTTTGCTTATGGCACGGAAGTATTTGGCTAGCGATGCGGAGTGGCGGCGCGTCTCGCCGCTCGATCTGATCGAACGGGCGGGGCCTCACTATCCGGCGCTCTACCTCTCCAACGGTCTGTACGACACCTACGGCAACTTCGAGGGTACTCAGCGACTTGCCGACATGGCTCGCCAGCGCGGGGTCAGAACGGAGTGGCATCCGATTTATGGCGGGCACTGCGCGACCGATACGTCTTCCTTGGCCGCGTTCCTTCTTTCCTAAGCACACCTGCTCTCTCTCAATAGGAGACTTTATCTTGCCAAGAATCCGGGTGGTCATTCCCACGCTCCTTGCAATCGGCATCGCTGGAGCGGCCTGTGGGCAGGCAATGAAGAATGACAGCTCACCCGCGAGAGTCGAGGTTCCGAAGGTAGAACGGGAGGGCGTCTGGCAATCTACCCCTGGCGGCACGCAGGTGCCGCTCTGGCCTGCGAACGTCCCTCTCGCCAAACCCGACAGCGGCGATCGTCCCGAGACGACCGGCAACGGCTCACCCCTTGTGGGGGGAAGAAAATGGCATTGGGCGACCTATGTCACCCGGCCGACCATGACGGTCTATCGGCCGAAGGGGCGCAATACCGGTGTTACGATGCTGGTCCTGCCGGGCGGAGGTTTTTACGCCGTAGCTATGGACCTGGAAGGCACCGAAGTCTGCGATTGGGTGACCCGGCAGGGTATGACCTGCGTCGTGCTCAAGTACCGGACGCCGCAAGTGTGGCCGAAGGAGAACGGAGAGCAGCAGCGACCGAAGGTGCTACTGGGTTTGGAGGACGCCCAGCGCGCGATTGGGTTGCTGCGGCAACGCGCCTCGACCTACGGGATCGACCCGCGCAAGATTGGCGTAATCGGTTTCTCGGCCGGCGCGTATCTCGTGGCGAATATGAGCAACACGGAAGAGCGCACTTATCCGCTTACCGACGCGGCCGACCGACAATCCCCGCGGCCCGACTTCGCGATCGTGGCCTATACGGCCCGCATGTTGGATAACAGCAAGGGGAAGAACAGCCTCGAACTAAAGCCTTGGGTGAAGATCAGCGCGAAGGCGCCGCCCACGCTCATCATTCACGCGATGAACGACTCCGTCGATGATATCCGACAGCCGATGGCTTATGCGCTGGCGCTGAACGACGCCGGCGTGCCGGTCGATATGCGTGTCTACGCGAAGGGTGGTCATGCATTCGGGATGCGGCCGACGGCCGATCCGATAACAACGCAGTGGCCTGGGCAGGTCGAACAATGGCTGCTTAATATAGGCATGCTGTGACGCGGACGACACGACCACGTTCTTAGAGACTCTAAATCGTCTCACATGCTCTGCCGTCTCCTTCAGCGTCTGCGGCAACTCTTAGGGCTTGTACTATGATTCGTTCCTGGCTTTGCGCTGCGCTCCCCTTTATCCTACTCGTTCCGGGCGCGACGGCTTGCGCCGAACAGGTCGCTCCAGAGCCGCCCAAGGTCACTGACGCGCTCCCGCCCATCACCTTTCCCACTAGCGCCGCGCACGACGCGCCCTCGGCACTCGGCCGCCGTTATCAGGTGTGGGTCGACCTACCGCCGTCCTACGCACGTTCTAAGAAGTCGTTGCCGGTCGTCTTCGTCCTCGATCCACACTGGGCGCTCCCGGTGACGCGCTCGGTGCGCTCGCTCGTCGGACAAAGGGGTCGCAATATCGAGGACTTCATCCTGGTCGGTCTTTCCCATGACCAGGACAGGGGCTTGGAGGGGCAACGGCGCGACTACACTCCTACCGATCCCCGACGCGACCCCGCGCACTCTCCGGGGTCATACTCGGCTCCGAGCTACGGTGAGGCGGAAGCATATCGACAGTATATTGAGACGGTCGTGTTCCCCTTGGTCGCTCGGAATTATCGCGTCGACATGAACCGCAAAATCTTGGTGGGGCACTCCTATGGCACGCTGTTCGGCTTCCACGTGCTGTTTACGCGGCCGGAGATGTTCAACGGCTACGTCTTCGGCAGCCCCTCTCTCTGGTTCGATCTCGGGGTGATGTTCCGTACGGAAGAAGCGTGGGCGCGCTCCGGCCGGAAGCTGTCCGCGCGCATACACATGGTGACCGGCAGCTTCGAGGCGATCGCTCCAGGAGCCCGCTACAACACCACCAACGACCTCGTCGCGGATATGGAGCGGATGCGCCGCACGCTGGCCTCACGGGGGCATCCCGGCCTTTTGATCACAAGCGAAATCGCGCAAGGCGAGGACCACCTGACGGTATTCCCCGACGTGGTCACGCGCGGTCTCCTGGCAGTGCTGCCCGGCCATGGGCCATATACGGGCAGCTGAGCAGCAGGGTCACAACCGAACGGTTGTGACACCTTGCGCCTTGGTCCGCTTACCACGCCGATGCGTCCGTAAGCCGACGTTCCGCTTCCGGCCCAAAAGCCTCCTCTTTCAGCGTTCCCCGCTTGGCCAATGACGGCCGAGGAGATGAACCATGGGATACTCTCGATTTGACCCCGCAATACAAGCCCGTGCAGCCTGGAACGCCGGCAAGACCGTTGGCACCAAGCGACCTCTGACGCAGAAGCAAATCTGGGCGATACGCTTCCACCTAGATCGCGAAGGCCGTCTCCGGGACAAGGCTCTCTTCGATCTCGCGATCGACAGCAAACTGCGTGGCTGTGATCTCGTCAAGGTCAAGATTGGCGATGTCGTTGCTGGCGCGGACATTCGCAATCGCGCCATTGTCATCCAGCAAAAGACCAACCGTCCCGTCCAATTCGAACTGACAGCGGATGTTCGCGCGACTCTGATCGCCTGGCTAGAGCGACGCGGCGGTTCGGCTCACGATTATCTATTTCCGAGCCGCGTCGATCTCCATGGCCATATGAGCACACGCCAGTATGCCCGCCTCGTCGATGAGTGGGTGACCGCCATCGGTTTGCGTAAGGCTGAGTACGGCACTCACTCGCTGCGGCGAACGAAAGCTGCGATGATCTACCGTGCCACCGGCAATATCCGAGCTATCCAAATTCTGCTCGGCCACACCAAGATCGAAAACACGGTTCGGTACCTTGGTGTCGACCTCGAGGATGCCTTACTGTTGGCGGAGCGCACCGAAATCTGACACAGCAAGCGGTCGACCGACCTATTCGGTCGGCCGCTTTGAGGCGGCGTTAGAATGGCGTGATCGACCGAAATTGGGTGGAAAGCTGACATTCACGACAACGCTCGTTCTGTCCATCGTCGTGGCGACTGGAACGCAAGTCGGAGTCAACTTATGGAGCGAGAACGCCCCATGCGGGCCAATGAGAGAACGCAGTAAATGGCCTGGCTTCTTGAGCGTGAGAACACGACGGTAGCGACCGTCAAGTTCGACATGGAGCCATCATGCTCCGAAATAATGATACCTTACGAACTTCTGGAACAGCGCGGTCTTGCTCATGTTTCGGCTCGTCCCACCCGCGCGGCCATCGATATCGACGATCAGTTTTGGCCGAAACGCGCACGACTGAAAACGCCACGAAAATCGCTTCCCGATTGGGTTGGGTTCTGCTCCTTCTGGGGGGTTAGCCAGCCATTCCGTGATTGCATTGATGGCCTGGAGCCCGGGCTTCACGAATTCAGGGCGGTAGAGGTGCTTCGCTCCGACGGGGCACCCTTTGAGGTTTCATATTATGCCATCAACGTTCGCCGGGCAATATCCGATGCCGTCGATTGGCAGAAAACCGATGTCCCGTCGAAAGAATACAAACATGGGCGCAAGATGCTGGGACTAAAGACTCTGGCAGAGACGCGCAATATTGTCATGAAAAGATCAGCAATAGGGGGCTCCCATTTGTGGGTTCCAGACGAGTTAATCACGTCGGCTATCGCTGTATCTAATGAACTCTACACATTGCTGGGACAGAGGAAACTTCTAACTGGCGTTGCCTGTTTTCGTGTTATCGAAGAATGATGAGGCCAGAGGCATGGGCAATAATCATCAGGGATTTATGCTGGTTTTCGGGAACGGCCGCAATGGGGTCGTTAGGGGCTGGTCCGCTTCTGGGTCGCCTCGCACTTGGCAGCTAGGTCACGAGCTGGGGTGGAAAGCAAATTATCCAGCGCTCGCAGCTCGGTCGCATCGGGTTTGGCCGACGTTCAGCGATTAGACGATCTCGGTCGCACCACGAACAGGATCCAAAGTCCAAGCGCGCCCCCGAATGTTGCAGCGATCTTGATGGCGTCCAGAAAAAATCCCGAGGGCCAGTATCCCAAGGGCGATTGCAGACCGGCCCCGAGTATGAAAAGCCCCAGGAACAGGGCGCAGGTTATGGCGCAGACGATTGTAGCCGTTGCTGCATCGGTTCGGGCCTTTTTGATCGCGATGAGCGGCCCAAAGAAGAGCCCAAACATGATGAGCGCGCCGGGCCAGTATTCGATGAGCTCGCTCACTGGTCACATTCCCCGAACTTCACATGCTCATGCCCAGAATGCCGATCAGGATGAATGTCCGCAATGGGGTCGCTTCCTGAATGGCAGAAATTTTTCAGAAGCATGGCAAAGCTGCAAGACCGCTTTTGGGATCAAGCCCAGGCTTCCGTTTCGACTGAAACTGGGTGGTTAGCGGACGGTCTGCTTTCAGGAAGTTCTGGACTTGACCAGCCATCACCCTGAATTATATAGTTAGCATGATAACTAAAGGAATGTCATGATCCATCAGTTGAACATCATCGCACGGATCGCGCCACATCCAACGCACTACAACAAGGCGCGCGAGGCCATCTGCGAGATCATCGAACAGACGCGCGCCGAACCCGGCTGCATGGAGTTTCGTCTCAGCGAAAATGCACAGGACGGAACACTGTATCTCTATGAGGAATGGCGAGACGAGGCCGCACTGGCATCGCACCACGATCAACCATACACCCGGGCCGTCTTTGAAGCCTACCGGGACTGGCTGGCAGAAGAGCCGCAAATCCTTCATCTCCGTCCGGTTCGGTAAGGCTGATGTTCTTTCTTAAAGAACTTCCCAGCCGACAAATGGTCGACGGTTATGCCGACCAATTCGCCGATGTCGATGTCGACAGAGTGCTCGACGCGCTTCGGTTGATGCGACGCGCGAGCCTGCTGATCCGCGAGCTGGAAGCATACTTCGCGCGCCATGACCTCTCGCAGCTTCGCTTTTTGATGATGATCCTTATCGACCGCGAACCCGAGCGAAACTGCCTCGCTGCAAGTGAAATTGCCGAAAGGCTGGACGTATCGCGGCCCGTCGTCACGCGCACCTTGCAGGGCTTGGAACGGGCTGGCCTGATCGCGATTTCGGAAAACTCAGAAGATGCTCGCTCCCGGAACGTGACCCTTACTCTCTCGGGGAAAGCCAAGCTCGACGAGGTTCTGCCGGGATACTTCGCCATCCTTCATCGTCCCGATCCAGCAGCCGACAAATGACATTCCGGATCGTTATATTGCGGACCATGCTCGTCTGGCTCGTCGTATGGCCGCTTGTGACCGGGATGCTCAAGCTGCTGGGGTTCATCGCGAGCGATATGGCGCTTGGATTTCAGACACTCATTCTGACGGCAATCCTTGTTCCCCTCATCAGTCTGCTGCTTGCTCCAGCGATGCATTCGCTGGCAACTCGCTTAATGAAGGAATGGTCATGACTGACAGGTTCGAAAGAGGCCTCGAGAATCTTCGCAGAATCGACGGTGAAGCCGGAGAGAAGGTGGTTGAAAGCTTAAAGGACATATCGCCGGATCTTGCCCGCTACACCATCGAATACCCGTTCGCCGATATCTACGCACGGCCCGGTCTTGGCCTCCGCGAACGAGAGATCGCGACGATCGCAGCCCTTACGGCGATGGGCACGGCACAGCCCCAGTTGAAGGTCCACATCCAAGCCGGACTCAATGTCGGTCTTACGAAGAGCGAGATCGAGGAAATTATCATCCAGATGAGCGTGTATGCCGGATTTCCAGCAGCGTTGAACGGGATGCAAGCCGCCAAGGAAGTCTACTCGAGCTCGGATGCCAGCGAATTCGATCAGGATGAGCCTAATTGACGGCAGCTTGCGGTAAGGAATTCTGCCCAGGCGAATGTCCGCAACTGGGTGGAAAGCGGCCATGAGTAGCGGTTTCCTTAAATGAGTAGTTGGGGCAGTCAGTCGCTCCGTTCGTCCCACACTTCGATATTGTCGGCGCGCCTGATCCTGATGGGCAGCTTCTCCTCGAGAAGGGCTGAGAGGGAACGCGCGGCAAATAGGTCTCGTACGGATTCGCTATCTGCTGCCGCGTCCTGCAATCGTTGCCAAAGAAGGAAAGTGTAGGGCTGTACCCCTCCCGTATAGGGGATGCCGCGGAATGACGTTTCCACTTCGCCGACGATCCGCTGATGCGGTTTGGAGGTGACGGGCTGGCCAGGTTTGGCGGCGCCGCTGGCGACGTAAGCGCGCAGAAACTTCAGCCTATCGGTCAGGCCGGGCAGCAGTTCGACAGCGATCTGATCTAGCACCGGACTTAGCGACGCCGGGATCTCATCACCGGCAGCAAAACCATGTTCGCCCTCTAGGTTATATTCCACAAGGTCGAGATCGGGCGCATGCATGCGTTCGACCCAGCGATGAACTTTGGGCGCGTCGCGCTGCATGATTGCGAGCGGAACCGGATCGCGCCCAAGATGAGCGAACAACGGGCCAAAAAGCGAATAGTCGCCGATCGAAGGCTGGGTGCCAACCAGATAGGGATGCTGTGTGAAATGTGCGTCGAGCCCTTGAAGTAGCTGGCGATAGCTTTCCTCGATTGCCGGGATTGTCTCGTCCGACACGCCCAGCATTGGCAGATAGCTGTTCATCCGCGCCATCACCGAGGCGGTGCGCTCGGCATTGCCGCCGACCCCGAAAGCATCTTGCAGAAAAGCTTTCTGTCTATCGAGGTAGGACCAGCGGTAGTGCATGGCATGTCGCGTCAGGCCAAGCACCGAATAGAGTTCGAACAGGTGCGCGACTGCGAGTTGGCGCGGCGTCTTCGGATAGGCAGAATAGCGCACACCGGCGCGTTCGAAGTGATCGATGATGTCGACGGTATCTTGCACGACGCTACCATCGGCAAGCTCCACGACCGGGATGATGCCCCGCCCGATTCTCGGCACCACTACTTGCGCGAAATGGGGGTCGCTGGGCGGTCTCTCACGGTAGCCGATGCCCTGCTTGCGCAAGTAACTGCGAACCTTGCCGGTATAGAGCGAGTGCGGCAGGCCATAGAGGACAAGAACATTTGTCATCAGGTGGGCTGATTCCTCAATATGAAACTGCAAGGCCGCTGAGCTTGCCCGCTAACAAGGATGCCGCCGAATGTCTGCAACGGGTCGTTTGCGGCTGGTCCGCTTCTGGGCATGTGGCCGGCAACGATGTCCGCCCCCGGCTCGTCACGCAGAAGCGCCAGCACGGCCGATGCATCCAGCACCACCTCGCTCGTGGGGCAGGATCGCTAATGCTCGCTTCGTCGTGCCCGGCCTCTTCACGCCTGTCGCGTAGGAAGTCTTCGGTGGTGCGCGGCGACTTGACCGCCTGCAGGTACAGCTCGCGTGCGCGCATCACACGATGGCCGATGGGCACAAGTCGGACGCCACCCGCTTCTACGATCGCGGTCACCTTCGTATCGCCCGACAAGCCCATTGCTTCGCGCACGGACTTCGGAAGAACCATTCGCCCATTGGCAGCCACCTTCAGATCAATAGCCGTCATCACACGTTGAACCTTAGACCAAATATGCCACGGTTTAAAAAGTGGCACACAATCAGATAGGACGCAACGCCATAAGAAATTTGGTTGTACGATAGGGGGTCGCTCAACGGACACAAAATTTGGCCCGATCGCCAATCAATAGAATTTGGCTTTCGTCCTCCAAAATCGGGGTCGACCAGTCCGTCTCATTAAGGTAGTACGACTAGATTCTCATTGATGGGGCGCTAAGCGTTACAGATGACCGGGACTTTGATCGGATACGCACGGTGTTCAACCGACAAGCAGGATTTGACGGCCCAACGCCATGCTCTCGCCGAGCTCGGTGTGTCGGCCGACCGGATCTATACCGATCACGGCCTCACCGGCACTTCGCGCGATCGGCCAGGGCTTGCGCAGGCACTCGCCGCCGTCCGTGCCGGCGATACCTTGGTCGCACCGAAGCTCGACCGCCTAGCCCGATCGGTCCCCGATGCGCGGGCGATCGCCGAGGAGCTCGAGAAGCGCGGTGTTGCCCTCGCCCTCGGCCGACAGATCCACGACCCGAGCGATCCTATGGGCAAGATGTTCTTCAACATCCTCGCCACCTTCGCTGAATTCGAAGCTGACCTGATCCGGATGAGGACGCGGGAAGGTATGAAGGTCGCCAAGGCGAAGGGAAAGTTGAAGGGCAAGCCCCCCAAGCTGACCGACCGCCAGCAGCGCCATCTGCACCAGCTGCATGAAGGAGGCGAGCACTCGATCAGTGAGCTGAGCGAGTTATTCTCGGTTTCGCGCCCAACAGTCTATCGAACCATCCAGCGCATGGCATCCAAGCTCGCTTCCGGACAGTAGTGCATTCTAGCGGCCCGTCCGCACCCAGGGCACCGTCGTTCGATCGACTTTGATATCTCTCTGGTATGGCAGCTCGCATAGGGTCAACGCTTCAGCGGCTGAGCCGTGTTCCCATATCGGATATTGGTCGCCTCGCAAAATAACCGGCATCCGGGAATGGACTTCGGCCGCGGCACCAGTGCCATCCTTCATCACCATCGAATAGCAATCACCCCATTCATCCGAAGACCGCCATACGCCGGCGACGGCGAACAACTCCGCGTCCGGCAGCGACAGCCAGGTGCGCGTCATGGATCCTCGGGGACCCTCGGCCTCCGCCCACGCGGTAAGGGGGATGAGGCAACGTCGCTTCTCGAAGCTGTCCCGCCAGAAGAACTGGCTCAGCTTGTCGGTGCGGGCGTTGTTGACCGGTTTCGGCTTTAGAGGCTGGCCCGACTTCTTGCTCTTCAGCGACAGCGGAAAGCCCCACACCATCGATCGGATCGATCCGTTGGCCACGACCAACCCGGGATACCCTGGATAGATCTCTCCCGGCGCGTTGCTCGCTGCAGCGGGCGCGGCGTTGAACAACCCAGCGACCTCGGCCGAGCTCTTGGTCATGCGATACAGGTTACAAATACACGCCTCCCAGCCTTCAGGAATCTTCAACTGTCATCGCAGTATGATAGAAGAAGAGATCATGCCCGCCACCATTCTTGCCGCCGCCGCTGCCTTTGTTTGCACCCCGATCGCGGTCTGGGACGGAGACGGGCCAATTTGGGGTCAGGACATAGAACGGGCACAGATATACGCTAAGCGTCTCTGCGCGCACTTATGGGTCGACTCTATGCGTCGA